>RFOC01000039.1 GCA_009926815.1 Planctomycetota bacterium | reverse complement strand
CGGACGCGACGTGGCCATCCGCCGCGCGCAGATGGCCGGCTGCCCCATCGTGCTCGGCAGCGCCACGCCCAGCCTGGAGAGCTGGTTCAATGCGGTCGAGCGCCGATCCAGCACGCTGCACGAGCTGCCGCACCGAGCCCCGGGACTGGTGGTGCCGAAGGTGGAGATCGTGGATTTCTCGGGCGATGTCCGGCGTTTCCGCGACCGCCGCGTGCACCTGCTGGGCGAGCGGCTGGCCGAGAGTCTGGCGCATGTCATCGGCCAGGACGGTCAGGCCATCCTGCTGCTGAATCGCCGCGGCTACGCCAACTGGATCAGCTGCGCCGCCCGCTGCGGCTGGCTCATGCGCTGCGAGCACTGCGATGCGGGCATGGTCTGCCACACCACGCCCAGCAGCCGATTCGTGCGGTGTCACCACTGCCTGACCGAGCAGCGGCTGCCGGCCAAGTGCCCCGACTGCGGCGCGGGCGTGAGCGTGTTTGGGCTGGGCACCCAGCGCGTGGAGGAGGAACTCTCCCGCGTGCACCCCGCCCTGGCCCTGCCCGGCGCCGTGCAGCGCGTCGACGGCGACACCATGCGCAGCAGTCGCGATCTGCACGAGGCTCTGGGCCGGTTCGCCAGCGGCCAGGTGCGCGTGCTGGTGGGCACGCAGATGATCGCCAAGGGGCTCGACTTTCCCAACGTGCGGCTGGTCGGCGTGGTGAACGCGGACACGGCGCTCAACCTGCCGGATTTCCGCGCGGCCGAGCGCACCTTCCAGCTGGTCAGCCAGGTGGCGGGCCGCTGCGGGAGGGGCAGCGCCGGCGGACGCGCCATCATCCAGACCTTCCAGCCCGATGCGCTCGCCATCCGCTCGGCCGCCGCCCACGACTACCGCGGCTTCGCCACCGCGGAACTGGCGGACCGTCGGCGTTTCGGACTTCCACCGTTCCGCCGAATGGCGCGGGTGGTGGTGCGTCACCGGAGCGAGACGACCGCGCGCGACGCGGCCCAGGGCATTGGGGCCGCGCTCGCGCGGCTCCCCGAGGCCAGCGGCTGCGAGATTCGCGGCCCCCACCCCTGCCCCATCACCCGCGTCTCGGACCGCTTCCGCGTTCAGGTGGAGATGTTCGCGCCGGACGCCGCCGCCCTGCAGCGGCTGATCACCGCGGCCCGCAACGCCGGAGCCTTTCCCGGCGGCGAACTGGCGGCCGTCGACGTGGATCCCGTGGCGCTGCTCTGACGGTGGAGAGGGACGGGCCTACATATAGGACCTAAAAGGTCCTATATGTAGGCCCGTCCCTTACCGCAACCAACGCAGCCGAATCGATCGGTTCAGCACCTCAAAAAACGGCTAGAATCCGCCTGTTTCCGGGTCGCTTACCGCGCTGGTCGCAGGTCGGTCGCCTGCTTGCGGCGAGGCTTTGGCGACCCTTGGGAGAATCCGCTTGAGCACGCCGTCGCCCTCGAATCCCTCCCTTTCGCTCCCCCCCCAGGTCAACGGTCTCGACCCGGCCTTCCTGGACCAGCAGTACCAGGCGTGGAAAAGGGATCCGCAGAGCGTCTCGGCCGACTGGCGCACCTTCTTCCAGGGCTTCGAACTGGGCTACGAACGGGCCCCCGAGCCGGGCGCCACGACCACCGCGGCTGCGGCATCGCCCGCCGCCGAACCTGCCTCCAGCGGCCGCACTCGCCAGAGCAAGGTCGACAGCCTCATCTACGCCTACCGCAACCTGGGTCACCTGGCCGCGGAACTCGATCCACTGGGCACCGAGCGCCCCTTCCCCGAGCAACTCACGCTGGAATCGTTCGACCTGACCGATGCCGATCTTGCCGCCGCATTCGATCCTGGCTCGCTGCCGCTGCCCAACCCCTCGCCGCTGGCCGACATCATCGGCCTGCTCGAGGAGACGTACTGCGGTCACATCGGCGTGGAGTACGAGCACGTGCAGCACCGCGACAAGCGCCGCTGGCTGCAGCAGCGCATGGAGAGCGTGCGCAACAAGCCGAAGTTCGATGCGGCCATTCGCAAGCGCCTGCTCGAGCGGCTGGTGGCGGCCGAGGGCTTCGAGACCTTCCTGGAGAAGCGCTACATCGGCAAGAAGCGCTTCGGCCTCGAGGGCGGCGAGAGCCTGATCCCGCTGCTCGACACCATCGTGGAGCAGGGACCGGCCAATGGCATCCGCGAGTTCAGCTTCGGCATGGCCCACCGCGGCCGCCTGAACGTGCTCGCCAACGTGCTGCACAAGAAGTTCGACCAGATCTTCACGGAGTTCGAGGAGGCGTGGACCGAGGACTTCCTCTCCGGCGGCGGCGACGTGAAGTACCACCAGGGCTACAGCAGCGACGTCACCACCAGCACCGGCCAGCCCGTGCACCTGACCCTGGCGGCCAACCCCAGCCACCTGGAGTTCGTCACCAGCGTGGTCATGGGACGCTGTCGCGCCAAGCAGCGACTCGCCGGCGACACCGACCGCCGCAGCAGCGTGGTGCCGGTGATCCTGCACGGTGACGCGGCCTTCCCGGGCCAGGGCGTGGTGGCCGAGTGCCTGAACATGGCGCGGCTCGACGGCTACACCGTGGGCGGCACCATCCACGTCATCATCAACAACCAGGTCGGATTCACCACCGACCAGCGCGACCTCTTCAGCGGCACCTACTGCACCGAGATCGCCAAGATGGTGGATGCCCCCATCTTCCACGTGAACGGCGACGATCCCGAGGCCTGCGCCTGGGTCGCGCGCCTGGCGCTGGAGTGGCGGCAGAGCTTCGGCACCGACGTGGTGGTGGACATGTGGTGCTTCCGCAAGAACGGCCACAACGAGACCGACGAGCCCAACTTCACGCAGCCCCTCATGTACCAGCGCGTGCGCAAGCACGGCAGCATCACCCGGCAGTACGCCTCGCAGCTGGAGCAGGAGGGCGTGGTCACGCGAGCCGAAGTGGACGCCATGCACGAGGCGCTGCATGCCGGCATGGACGAGGCGCAGACCCGCACGAAGGAGAAGGCCGTCGCGCCGGGCATCAATCCCTTCCAGCACATCTGGTCGGGACTCACGGGCCAGTACGCCGACACCTCGGTGGAGACCGCCGTGTCCGAGGCCACGCTGGGCAAGATCGCCGCGGCCCTCGGTGGCGTGCCTGCGGGCGTCACGCCCCACAAGAACATCGCCCGCCTGCTCGAGCAGCGGAGCAAGCTGGGCGGCGATGCGGGCGTGGACTGGGGTCTGGGCGAGATGCTCGCCTTCGGCAGCCTGCTGCTCGAGGGGCATCCGATCCGCGTGACCGGCCAGGACGTGGAGCGCGGCACCTTCAGCAGCCGCCATGCCGTGGTGCGGTGCCAGCAGACCGGCCAGGGCCACATCGCCTTGAACCAGCTCGGCCCCGACCAGGCGAAGTTCTGCGTGCACAACAGCCCGCTCACCGAGCAGGCCGTGCTGGGCTTCGAGTACGGCTATTCGCTCACCGATCCGCGCATGCTCATCATCTGGGAGGCGCAGTTCGGCGACTTCGGCAACGGTGCCCAGGTCATCATCGACCAGTTCATCGCCAGCGCCGAGGCCAAGTGGCACCGCAGCAGCGGCCTGGTGCTGCAGCTGCCCCACGGCTACGAGGGCCAGGGCCCCGAGCACAGCAGCGCGCGGCTGGAACGCTTCCTGCAGCTCTGCGCCGGTGACAACATGGTGGTGTGCCAGCCGACCACCGCGGCGCAGGTGTTCCATCTGCTGCGTCGCCAGATGAAGGTGAACTTCCGCAAGCCGCTCGTCATCATGACCCCCAAGAGCATGCTGCGCCTGCCGGCTGCCTGCAGCCCGGCGAAGGAATTCACGAAGGGCTCCTGGAGGCGCGTGATCGCGGACGATGCGGCTCCGGAGACCGCACGACGCCTGATCCTGTGCTCGGGCAAGGTCTTCCATGAGCTGGCCGATCGACGCGGCAAGGTCGGCGCCCAGGACGTGGCCATCGTTCGCGTGGAGCAGCTGCACCCCTTCCCCGCCGACGAGCTGAAGCCCGTGCTCGACCGCTTCGCGAAGGCGGAGGTCATGTGGGTGCAGGACGAGCCCCGCAACATGGGCGCCTGGCGCTTCATCCAGGGCAAGATGATGGATCACTTCCCCACCCGCAGCGTGGGCTACATCGGCCGCCCCGACTCGGCCAGCCCCGCCGTGGGCAGCCTGAAGATGCACACGCAGCAGCAGGAACGCATCCTCACGGAGGCGCTCGGCGCCGTGAAGACGGACGACAAGGGCAAGGACGCCAAGGCCCCGGCCACCGCCGCGGCCAAGCACTGAACGCGAACCGCGGCCGCCGACCGGCCGCACGCACGGAGACCCGACCATGACCGACGTGACCATTCCCAGCCCCGGCGAGAGCGCATCGGCGCCTGGAAGCGCAACGATGGCGACTGGGTGGAGAAGGACGAGCTGCTCAACGAGATCGAGAGCGACAAGGCCACGCTGGAACTGCTGGCCCCGGCCGCGGGCACCCTCAAGGTGGCCGCCGAGAGCGGCAGCGACCAGAAGGTGGGTGCCGTGGTCGCCCGCATCGACGAGAAGGCCAAGCGGCCGACCAGCGTGGAACCCAAGCCCGCGCCCGCCGCGGTGGCCACGCCCTCGGCCGTCACGGAACCCCGGGCCACCAGCGTGGCCAAGAAGATGGCCGCCGACAAGGGCGTGGACATCGCTCGCGTGGAGGGCACCGGTCCGGGCGGACGCGTGACGAAGGCGGATGTGGAGAAGGTGGGCGGCAAGCCCGCGCCGGCCGCGCCCACGCCCGCCCCGCTGCCCACGGGTGCCCGCTCCAGTCGCCGCGAGCGCATGACGAAGCTTCGCGCTCGCATCGCCGAGCGGCTGGTGGCCGCCAAGAACACGGCCGCCATGCTCACCACCTTCAACGAGTGCGACATGGGCGAGGTGATGCGGCTGCGTGCCGAGCACAAGGAGGCGTTCGAGAAGCGTCATGGCACGGGCCTGGGCTTCATGGGCTTCTTCGTGAAGGCCGTGGCCAGCGCACTGGAGAAGTACCCGCGGGTCAATGCCAGCATCGTGGGCGACGAGATCGAGTACCACGACTTCATCGACGTCTCCGTGGCGGTCGGCACGGACAAGGGCCTGGTGGTCCCGGTGGTGCGCGACGTGCATCGCATGTCGATCGCCCAGATCGAGGCCGCCATCAAGGAACTGGCCGTGAAGGCCCGCGACGGCAAGCTGACCGTCGAGGACATGACCGGCGGCACCTTCACCATCACCAACGGCGGCGTCTACGGAAGCCTGATGAGCACGCCCATCCTGAACCCGCCGCAGTCGGGCATCCTGGGCATGCACGCCATCAAGAACCGCGCCGTCGAGGATCCGCAGAAGCCCGGCCAGCTGGCCCTGCGTCCCATGATGTACCTGGCCCTCAGCTACGACCATCGCATCGTGGATGGCGCCGAGGCCGTTGGCTTCCTGGTGCACGTGAAGAACATGATCGAGCGGCCGGAGCGCATGGCCCTGGGTGCCCTGCTGGGACTCTGAGCCCACTCGAACGATTCGCTGTGACGAATTTTGGTTACTTTTGCACGTTCCGCGCAGCCGGAACCTCCTGATTTCTCAGGAGAGTTCACCCGGACGGCACCCCACGAAACCGGAACCCCGCAAGAGCTCGACAGGCCCCCCACGGAGCCTGCGGGGTACATGCGTCACGGCGACCTGAGCCGCGCACGGATTCAAGTACATTTTTCCCGTGTCCGGGAAAATCCCCGAGGACCTGACCAAGGTGGTGAATCTGGCCGCCCAGGGCGACCGGGATGCTGCGGCGCGGGTCTGGGACGCCATGTACGAGGATCTCCGGGACACGGCCCGAAGGGTGCTGGGACCGGCACCGATGGGTTCGGTGGAGACGCCGGGGCCGACCACCGTGGTGCACGAGGTCTTCCTGAAGGTGTTCCGACATGCCTCCGAGCCCCCGACCTTCGAGAACCGACGCCACTTCTTCGGGTCCATGGCTCGAGCCATGGGCCAGTTCCTGGTCGACTTCCGCCGCCACCACCGACGCGAGAAACGTGGCGGATTGGTCCGCACGATTCCCCTGGGACTGGATGTGGAGAGCCTGGCGCGACTGGACGAGGCTCTCATCGCCACCGATCACGGTCTCATGCGGGCGCTGGAGCGACTCGAGGCCGTTCATCCCATCGCCGCCGAGGTGGTGTGGCTCAGGTTCGTGGCCGGCCTGAACCTGGCGCACACCGCCGCCGCCCTCGGCATCGCCACGCGCACCGTGACGAAGCACTGGAACTTCGCCCGAGCGTTCATCCGCCGAGCCATGGACCAGGCTGACGCAGGCGAGGCCCCGTGATGATGGACAGGGAGCCGCGTGATGCCGTGGATCCGCTTCGCGCCGAGGAACTGCTCAACCAGCTCATCGGTCTCCCCCCGGCGGAGCGGTCCGCGGCTCTGGAGCGCCTGGATGGCGGGGATCTGGCCCTTCGACAGGAGGTGCTCAGCCTGCTGGCTCACCTGCCCGATCCCGAGACCGATCCAGCCGAAGGGGCCGAGCTGGAGGAGGTCCCGCTGGAGGGTCGCGTGGTCGGTGGGTGCCGGATCGAGCGACTCATCGGCCGTGGAGGCGCTGGTCGGGTCTTCGCGGCATGGCAGACCTGGCCGCCGCGCCGAGTCGCGATCAAGATTCTCCGGCCCGAACTTCTCTCCGAATCCGCCCGCCGCCGATTCCGCCGCGAGACGCGGGCGCTGGCGCGGCTGGACCACCCGGGCATCGCCAGGATCCTGGCCGCCGGCCTGCATGGCGAACCAGGCACCGAGATCCCCTACGTGGTCATGGAACTGGTCGAACCGGGCATGCCCATCACCGCCTGGTGGTCCTCGTGTGCACGGCCCCTGGCCGAGCGCCTCGATCGCTTCGCGAGCCTGTGCGACGCCATCCATCATGGTCACACCCGCGGACTGATCCACCGGGATCTCAAGCCGAGCAACATCCTCGCCAGCGGCGCGGACGACCTGAAGATCATCGACTTCGGCGTGGCCTCCATCACGGCGGACGATGGCGTGCAGGCCACGGTGACGCGCGTGGTGGCGGGCACGCCCGGCTACATGGCACCCGAGCAGTTCGACGGAGGCGGCGACACCGACCTGCGGACGGACGTGCATGGCCTGGGCCTGCTGCTCTTCGAGTGCCTCGGCGGACGCCCGGCCTACGCGCGACCCGGCATGACGCTGGCTGCGGCGGCCCGCGCCGTCACGGCGGAACGTCCGCCCTCGCTGCAGATGCTTCGGCCCGAACTCGACCGGGATCTGGTCACCATCGTGGAGCACGCGATCGAGAAGAACGCCGAGGATCGATACCAGTCGGCCTCGGAGATGGCGGCCGACCTTCGCCGATACCTCGGTGGCCGTCCCATCATCGCCCAGGCCACACCCACCTGGCGCCGCCTGCGGCTGCTGGCACGCCGGAATCCCGCTGCCGCGATCGCCTCCATCGTGGCCACCGCCGCGCTGCTGCTCGCCTTCGCCGCCACGATCGTGTTCGGTCTTCGCGAGCGCGCCGCGGCGGCCACCGCCGAGGAAGCGCTGGTCCGGACGCGAGCCGCCCTGAGGCGGAGCTGGATCGCCGAGCTCACCCGCGCCATCGAGGTGGAGGATTCCACTGGCGTGCGACAGACCCGCGAGCATCTGGCGGACGACGATTCATGGCCCATTCGCCTGCTGGACGCCCTGAGCGACGAGAGCGAGGGGTCGGTGCGGCAGCCCGACGACCCACGCTTCCGGAACTTCGCGGCCATGGGCTGCGACGTCTCGCCCGACGGAGACACGCTGGCCTTCTGCGGCGACTCGGACTACGGCGCCGTTCTGGTGGATGCGCGCACCATGAAGTTGATCCGCGTCCTGGGTCCCGAGACCCGCGCATGGGCCATCACGTTCGATCGCAGCCGTGGCCGCCTGCTCATGGCGGATGGTCGCCATCTGCTGATCTGGGAGCGTCCATGGCAGGGCGAGCCCCGGCGCGTGCCCCTGCCCTTCCCCGCGGGCACGGGCATCGCCGCAAGTCCCGATGGCGCGCGCGTGGTGGTGGCCGGCGACGGTCAGGCCGCGGTGCTCGACATCGAGTCCGGCGCGGTGCTTGCCACCTCCGCGAAGAGTCGCGGCCAGACGACGCGCGTGGACTGGAGTCCCGATGGCCGCTGGATCGCCATGGGCGTGGAACCCGAGTCGGTTCGCATCCTGCACCCCGGCTCGCTGCAGGACGCGTTCATCCACCCGGCTCCCCGGCAGCGATCGCAGGCCATCGCCTTCGATCCTTCCAGCCGATGCATCGCCTACGCCGGCGACATGCGGATCCTGCATGTGGCCCCGGTCGACGCCTCCTCGCCCGCCCGCCAGTTGCCGATGGACTTCGCCATCTGGGGCATCGACTGGCACCCGGATGGCCGACGGATCGCGGTGGCCGATCGTGGCAAGGGTGTCCGCGTGGTCGAGGTGCCCCCGGATGGTGGACCACTCCGGCTGTTGGGCAGCTACCGTGGCAACAACTCCGAGGTGTGGGATGTGGACTGGTCGCCGGATGGCTCGCGACTGTTCTCGGCTGGCCAGGTGGAGGTGCACGCCTGGGATCCATCGCCACGCCAGGGCCCCCACCGGATCGAGCTGGGATCGCCCGGCCTGGCCCTGACCCACCTGGCCGATGGACGGGGCGCGGCCATGACAGGCGACGGATCCCTGTGGTTCCTGCCCGCGGATCCGCACCAGCCGGCGGAACCAGGATGGCGGTTGAAGGACTTCAAGGCCTCAGCCGCGGCCACGGATCCGGCGCACGACCAGTGGGCATGGGTCTCCACCTCCGGCCTTCTGGTGGTCGTCTCGCTTCCCGAGGGTCGAGAGACACGCGTGCAACTTTCGGGATTCAGGGACGCCCCCTCGCGCATGGCCTTCTCCCCGGACGGACGGCGGGTGGCCGTCATGGGACGCAGCCGTGACGAGCCCATCCTGGTCATCGACCTCGCCTCCGCGCGGGTGCAGGCCACCATCCCCGGACCATGGGCCACGGTGCCCACGGGACTCCTGTGGCTGGATGACCGGCAGCTGATCGCGGGAACATTCAGCGGCGCCACGTTCCTCCGGGAGGATGCCTCGGGGAACTGGGTGTTCGATCGTGGCACTGGCGGTGCGTGGGTCTCTCCCATCCGGGCGGGCACCGACCGCGTGATCTATGGCTCCATGAGTGGAGAGGTGATCGAGGTCCGCCTGCCGCAGGGCGACCAGGTCCGCGCGTATTCCGGGGTCACGGACATTCCGCTGTGCTTCGCGCTCTCGCCGGATGGCACGCGAATCGCCGCCTCGGGCAGCGATCGCAGGCTGCACGTGTTCGACCGGGACTCCCGGGAACAGCTCCTCTCCATCTCCGGCCATGGCCCCGGCCGCCGCGTGATCGGGGCAAGCTTCTCGCCTGACGGCGAGCGCGTCCTGACGCTCGACACCGGCGGCACCGTGCTGCACTGGATTCCCCGCTCTGCCGGCCGCTGGTCACCCAGATTCTCGCCACCCCCCTGATCGACGCTCAGTCCCGCAGCGAGACGATCTGCTGCCGCCGTGCCGGGTCCTGGTCATGGGGAACGCCCATGTATTCGAGCGTCTCGTCGACCACGTCGCGACAGACCGGACCGGCGATGCTGCCGCCGAAGTGGCCCTTCGCCTTGTCGGGATCATCCAGCACCACCAGGCAGACGATGCGCGGCCTCTGGAACGGTGCGCCCGCGATGAAGGAACTGATGTAGCGATCGTCGTAGTAGCCCTTGCCCTGGCCCTTGGGCTTCGCCAGGTGCGCGGTGCCGGACTTGCCGAACATGCGGTAGCGATCGCTCTGGGCCTTGCGACCGGTGCCCTCCTTGATCACGCCCTCCATGGCCTCGCGGGCCTCGAGCGCGATCGCCTCGGGCAGCACCCGGCGAGCGGGAGCGGGATAGGCCCGCGCCTCGTCCTCGCGTCCCAGCGTCAGCCTGGCGGGGATCATGGTGCCATCCCTGCAGAAGGCGCTGAACGCCTGCACCATCTGGACCGGCGTGACGCCGATCTCGTAACCCATGCACACGCTGCTCTGCGTGAAACGGCTCCAGGCCTTGGGGGACGTGATCAGACCCTCGCTCTCGCCGGGGATGCCCACACCCGTCCGCTGGCCGAATCCGAACCGCCGCACCACGTCCTGCATCTGGGCGAAGCTCATCCGCTCCGCGGCACGGACCATGCCCAGGTTGAGGCTCTTCATCAGCACCGTCTTCCACGAGACGGTGCCGTAGTACTTCACGTCCGTGATGGTGCGGCCGAAGGACGTCCGGTACGGGCCATGTCCCAGGGCCAGCATGCTCTCGGGCTTGAACTTGCCCAACTCCGTGGCCGCCGCCCACACGAAGGGCTTGAAGGTGGAGCCGGGCTCGTAGGGGTCGGTGACGTTGCGATTGCGGCCCAGCGAGACGTGGATGCGTCGGGCCGGATCGGTGGTGATCTCCGTCCAGCCGGACCTGGGCGTGAGCACGTCCGCGATGGCCAGCACGTCACCCGTCTCCACATCCATGACCACGCATCGGCCGCCACCGGCGTGAAAGGCCTGGACGGCTTCGCGAAGACGGCGCTCGGCGATCTCCTGCACCACCAGATCGATGGCGAGCCGGACGTCCTCGCCATCGTCGGACGGCCTGAAGTCGTCTCGGTCGATCCAGAGCGGTCGTCGCCGCACGTCCCGCAGGAAGGCCAGGTTGCCGTCCTCGCCGCGCATGGATCGCTCGTGCTGAAGTTCCGCACCGGATTGCCCGAACTGCTCCGCACCCACGCGACCCACCACCTGCGAGGCGATCTCGCCCGCCGGGTAGGCGCGCTCGGGATAGCTCTCCACGCCCACGCCTGCCAGCCGCATGGCGCGGATCTCCTCCACCTGCCGGTCGGAGAGGTCCTCGCCCAGCACCAGATACCGCGCGTCCGCCTTCGCGCGCAGGTCCCTCTCGATCGCGGCGGCGGGCCGATCCAGGATGGGCGAGAGCGCTTGCGCCGTGTTGCGGAAGGGATCCGCGGCCGTGGGGCCGGATGGATCCTCGGCGCCGGCCTTTCGAATCCGTTCCCATCCCCGCTCCCAGACGAGCGCCGGGTCCACGAAGACGCGCCGCGACACCAGGCTGGTGGCCAGCACGCGACCGCGTCGGTCGAGCACCTGCCCACGCAGGGCGGGCTCACGGGCATCGCTGCGGTGGGATCCAGCGGCAGCCAGCAGGCGCGGATCCGGCGCAATCTTGAGCCAGGCCACGCGCACCGTGGTCGCCAGCAGCGCTGCACCCAGGCCGATCACCGCCAGGCGCCCCCATGCGCGGATGCGCCGGGACTGTGCTTCAGAGACGGGCGAGATGGGGCCGCTCATCCGCCAAACCTCACGGGATCGGGAAGCGGTTCATCCGGGCTTCGCGTGGCGAGCCGTGGTTGGGTCGGCGGCGTCGGTGCATCCAGGCGGTGTGGAATCGGCCGCCACTTCCAGGGCAGGCGCGCGATGGCCTCCCGCACGGCATCGGGCTTGACCGCCGAGGCCACCTCGGCGCGTCGACGGCCGATGTCGCGCTCCTGCTCCAGCAGTCGCCAGTGCGTGCGGGAGATCCTGGAGACAAGCTCGAAACGCTGCTGGCCATGACGCCCAGGGCCAGCACGATCGCGATGCTCTTGCCGAACACGCGGGAGTCCGCCTGCTCAGGACCTGGAGGGGATGCGGATCTTCATGCCCGGCGAGAGGGCCGCGGGATCCTTCAGTGAACCGCCATTGGCGGCCACGATGTCCTTCCAGCGTCCCTTGCTGCCAAGCTCTCGCTGCGCGATGGAGGTCAGGGTGTCGCCCTTCTTCACCACGTACACGCGACCGGAGTCCGTGGACCTCGTCGACGGCGCCGGCGTCTCGATCACGTCGACCCGTCGGTCGGTGCCCACCGTGTCACGCGCCTCCACCGCCACCAGCTCGGAGGCCGCCATCGCCGGGGCATCCGTGCGGGCCACCTCGGAAGACGCCCGCGGCGCCTTGCCGCCCCGCAGGGTCTCCACCGGAGGCACCCGAATGGTGACACCCTTGCGGATGCGACGCGGATCCGGCACGGCGGACTTGTTGTAGCGGGCCAGCGCATCGACCAGGGATCCGTCGCCGTATTCCTGCTTGCAGATGCTGTAGAGACTCTCGCCATCGCCGATGGGACGAAGCTTCACGCCAGGCTCGCTCTCCTGCTTGCCGGGCCTGGTCCTGGTGACCGGGGCCGCATCCGGCGCGGCTCCCCCCACCAGCACGACCGACCGCGATGGCCTGGGCTCCGAGGGAATGGGCGTGACACCGTTCGAGGCGGGCACCACGTCTCCAGCGACCCCCGCGAGCGGCTCGGGTCGAACGTCGGAGGTCACGGTGGCGACCGCGGCGGGCATGGGGGCGATCGAGATGGGTCCAGGCGCGCGATCGC
>RFOC01000380.1 GCA_009926815.1 Planctomycetota bacterium | reverse complement strand
ACTCCCGTGGCCACGCCACCGGCGGCGCCGGCCAATCCCCCTCCCGCGCCTGACGCACCGCCCAAGGACGAGGCCACCGCGGCCGCCGCGGCCCAGGCCGCCGCGGCAGCCCCCGCGGAAGCCGCCAAGCCCAAGTGGACCGGTGGCATCGAAGGCAACATCACCGGCGTCGCCGCCGAGAACGACCAGTGGGACCTTCGCGTGTCGGCCAAGCTGCTGCGGGAAAGCCCGGATGACAAGCTGAACATGTACGCCGAGTACTTCCTGAAGACCCTCGGCGGCTCCAACAGCAACAACACCGGCAGCGCCATCACCGACAGCAACCTGCTCAGCAACATCACCTACGACCGCTTCCTGAACCCCGGCCCGTGGCTCTGGTTCGCCAAGGGCCAGTACGAATACGACATCAACCAGAACTGGGAGAACCGGGTCAGCGGCTGGGGTGGCGTGGGCTACAAGTTCCTGGACAGGCCGGAGAAGTACAACATCACCGGCAAGGTCGGTTTCGGTGCCGCCCGCGAGTTCGGCGGCGTGGACGAGTGGTTCCCGCAGATGTACGCGGAGCTCCAGGGCTTCTGGCAGATCACCGAGCGGCAGAAGATCACGCTGAGCTCGTTCATCACGCCCGATGTGGCCGACTTCAACAACTACATGATCCTGACCCGCCTGGAGTGGTCCATGAAGATCGACTACATGAGCGGCCTCAGCCTGATCGGCGGCCTGCGCGACCAGTACCAGAGCCCGGTGAAGGCCGCGGGATCCAACACCAACGACCTGCGCGTCTATCTCGGCTTCAGGCTGGAAATCTGATCCCCTCCCCGGAGCACCCCCATGAAGATCATCGACGAATTCAAGGCCTTCGCCGTGAAGGGCAACGCGCTCGACCTCGCGGTCGGCGTCATCATCGGCGCCGCGTTCGGCAAGATCGTCAAGAGCATTGTGGACGACATCTTCAACCCGGTCATCGGCATGCTGATCGGCGGCGTGGACCTGTCCAACATCAAGATCACCCTCAAGAAGGCGGTCGAGGCGGACGCGGCGAACAACGTGGCCGCCAGCCCGGAGGTGGCCGTCCGCATCGGCACCTTCCTGAACATGTGCATCGAGTTCCTGATCGTCGCCTGGGCGGTGTTCCTGCTCGTGAAGGCGATCAACCGGCTCGCCGAGAAGACGGGCGTGCCGCTGAACCAGCCGCCGAAGGCGTGAGAGGCGGGGTCTTGCGCCCCGGGC
>RFOC01000379.1 GCA_009926815.1 Planctomycetota bacterium | reverse complement strand
GGATGATTCGGGCCGTGTGGACCGGGGTGCCGTGGCAGCCATCGCCTTCCGTGATCCCTCCGAGCGGCAGCGTCTGGAGGCCTTCCTGCATCCGCGGGTGGAGGCCCAAAGGCGGAGGATCTTTGAGTCCGCCAGTGTCGACAGCCCGGCGCTCGTGATCGATGCGCCACTGCTGCTGGAGGCGGGTCTGGCGGATCAGTGTTCCGAGATCTGGTTCGTCGATGCGCCGGAGGAGATCCGGCATCGCCGCGTGCAGGCCAGCCGCGGGTGGTCGTCCGATGAACTGGCCCGTCGCGAGCGTGCCCAATGGCCCCTTGACCGGAAGCGTGCGGCCGCCCATCATGTCCTTCGCAACGACGGCGATCCGGCGTCGTTGCGGAAGCAGGTCCTGGAGCGTCTCGCGGCACTGACGCGACGCGACTGAGCCCGCTCCCAGCATCGGGCCCTCGGTTCCCCGCAGGCCCGGCCCCGGGTTCCACGCACATGTCCAGGTTGCAGGGCTCCGTGCGGAGCCTTGGCACAGGGACTTTCCCACAGGTGTCGGCCACGGGCCGATCGCCGGATCGCAGAGAGAAACCATGAGCAAGCGTCGTCGTCGTCGGAAGGGTGGAGGAGGCGGAGGTCCGGGTGGTGGCCACGGCGGCGGTGGCGGAGGCTCCTGGGCGCCGATCATGACCCTCACGCCCGGCAGCGTGCCCACCGACGAGCAGCTCGAGATGGACCTGCGCCAGCTCGAGGAGGAGTCCGGTGGCAAGTTGAAGGCCGCCAAGAAGGAGGACCTCGACCTCGCCGGCCTGCAGAAGATGAGCGGCGAGGAACTGGTCAAGCTGGCCAAGAAGGAGGGCCTGGAGGACCAGAACGGGCTCAGCAAGCAGAGGCTGGTCTTCGAGATCCTGAAGCGCCGCGCCCAGAAGCATGGCCTCATGACCGCGACGGGCACGCTCGACCTGATGCACGAGGGCTACGGCTTCCTGCGCAGCAGCGAGTACAGCTACCTCGCCAGTCCCGACGACATCTACGTGAGCCCAGCCCAGGTGCGCCGCCATGGCCTGCGCAAGGGCCAGGTGGTCACCGGCCTGGTGCGGCCCCCGAAGGACACCGAGATCTTCTTCAGCCTGCTCCGCGTGGACCAGGTGAATGGCAAGGACCCCAAGGCCCTGCACGATCTGCCCGCCTTCGAGGCCCTCACGCCGCTGCACCCGAACAAGCGCATCCACCTGGAGATGCTCG
>RFOC01000378.1 GCA_009926815.1 Planctomycetota bacterium | reverse complement strand
GCCCCTGCTGGAGCAGCAGTTCGTCACCGCCGACCGCGTCTCGCTGGCGGAGAGCGACCTGGAGGCCGCCAAGGCGGCGGTGGCCGCGGCGGAGGCGGCGGTGGCCAACGCCAACGCCTCGCTCGCGGCGGCGAAGGCGGCCGTGGTGAGCAGTGAGGCCGAGAGCCAGAGAGCCCGCAACGCACTGGCGCAGCTGGGTGACATGAACGTGCGCGTGGCGGCCGCCAAGGTTGAGGTGGAGGACGCCAGGCTGAACCTGCAATACTGCGAGGTGCGCGCGCCCATGGAGGGCTGGGTGACCAACCTGAACACCAATGTGGGGGCCTTCGTGCAGGTGGGCACCGAGCTCTTCTCGCTGGTGCAGAACTCGGAGTGGTGGGTCATGGCCAACTTCCTGGAGACGGAGATCGAGCAGATCCGAGTGGGCCAGGAGGTGGCGGTGTACATCTTCGCCTACCCCGGCCACAGGTTCCGCGGCACGGTCCAGGGCATCGGATGGGCGCTCTACCAGGCCAACGGCGCCTCCCAGAGGACGCTGCCCGACGTGAAACCCACGCTGAACTGGGTCCGCCTGGCCCAGCGGTTCCCCGTGCGGATCACGCTGGAGCCCTTCGATGCACGCCACCCCTACCGGATGGGCGGCACGGTCACGGCCATCGTGAAGACCGAGGGCCGCGATCCCATCCTGCAGCAACTGGGACTGATCGGTTCGCCCTTCAAGGCCAGCACGGACGAGTTCCCGCCGTCGGGGTCGGGCCCCACGCTGCCGCCAAGCGGTCGCTAGCGGATCTCGCCCGGTCCTGAACCGGAGGCGTACACCAGCGCCGCGCTGGAGCAGAGCAGGTCCGCCCGACTCTCGATCCGCTGGGCCCTGGCCTCCGAGAGATCACGCTCCGCATCGAGCAGCTCGGGCAGCGTGGTCAGCCCCAGCTCATAGGCCCGCTTGACCGCGTCGAAGGCGTCGATGGCGGCCACCAGTTGTGCCTTGGCGGCGTCGTACTGCGCGCGGTCGCTCTGCAGGGTGTAGTAGGCGCGCCAGACCTCGTCGGCGGCGTCCAGGCGCGCCTTCGCCAGCTTCGCGCTGGCCGCCGCGCGATTCGCGGTGGCCTCGGCGAGCGCGGCGTCGCGTGCTCCATCGTCGAAGAGCAGCCAGCGGCCACCGAGGTACGCGGAGCCGGCGAAGCCCCATCCCTGTCCCTGGATGGAGAAGCCCGGCGTGTCGAAATTGAGCCAGCTCTCGCCGGCGGTGCCGCGC
>RFOC01000377.1 GCA_009926815.1 Planctomycetota bacterium | reverse complement strand
CGCTTCCGCCATCGGGACGTCCGGCAAAGTCGCCTCCGGGCCCTCGTCCGTGGCCGCCGGCAAGGATGCCCCGTTGCCCCAGGTTCAAGAGACTTCCCAGAGCCTGCCGATGACTCAGAGGCCGGGTTTTTCCCGGTCTGCGAAATCGTCCAGGAGCAGCCCCTGATGCCCAGTCGCGTCGAACCGACCCGCGTGCTCCACATCTCGACGTGGGGCGTGCCGTGCGGGATCGCCACCTACGCCGGCAATCTCGTGGCGGCGCTGGAGCGCCTGGGGGTCGCGGGGGACGTGTTCCCGCTCGACCCCCACGCCTGGCAGCACTACCTCCCGGGCGACGTCGAGCGCCTCCGCGGCCACATCGTCGAGCGGGCCCGCGCTTTCGACGTCGTTCACGTCCAGCACGAGCACGGGCTGTTCGGCCTTGCCAAGGGGGCACGCGGCTCGGCGCGGAACTACGGGCGGATCCTGGGCGACCTGCTGGCCGCGGGCAAGCCGGTGGTGACGACGTTCCACACGGCGCCTCTCGGCGGCCGCCGGCGCCGCGGGATCGCCGGGTTGCTGGAGAAGGTCAGGGGGTTCTCGCGTGCCCGCACCTGGTACCGCCGCGTGGCGGCGCCGCACGCCCGCGCCCGCGGCCGGGCACTGGCGCTGGTGCATGCCAGCCACACGCGCCATCACCGCTACACGCTGCATCCCCCCGACGACCTCGAGGTGGTGCTCCCCATCCGGCTGATGGTCCGGCATTTCCTCCTCACCGGTTTCCTCGACCCGGTGCGCGCTTGGAAGACGTTCCTGACGCACGTGCGCATCGCGCGCGGGAAGTTCGAGGGGGAGTGGGAACTGACCCTTTATCCGCCGGAGGACGGGGACAGCCGTTCCGCCCCGGTCCGCTGGTCGCGCACCGTGCTGGCCGGCCACGGGCTGATCGCCCTGGCCGCGGTGGCCACCGGCCAGTGGATCGTGCTTCCGCTGGTCACCTTCGCCCCGTTCTACGGCAGCTGGCTGTTTTTCCTCTGCAACAACACGCAGCACATCGGCCTGCAGGATTTCGTCCCCGACTTCCGCCTCTGCTGCCGCACGTTCACGCTCAGTCCGTTCGTCCGCTTCCTCTACTGGAACATGAATTACCACACCGAGCATCACATGTATGCCGCGGTGCCCAGCTACAACCTGGCCCGGCTCCATGAGGCCATCCGGCACGACCTGCCGCCCACCCCGCACGGGCTGGTCGCAGTGTGGAAACAGATCGCCGAAATCCA
>RFOC01000376.1 GCA_009926815.1 Planctomycetota bacterium | reverse complement strand
CACCACGGCGTCATCCGAGAGCCATGGCACCAGCGTCTGCAGCAGCCGAGGCCAGTCACGGTCCACGCTGAAGCTGTCCTCGCGCATGCGCTTGCTGTTGCTGAAGGTGGGCGGATCCAGGACCACGATGTCGTACTGCTCTCGCTTGCGCGGACCCGTGGCCAGCCAGGCCACGCAGTCGGCCTGGATGAGGCGATGCTCGCGCGACGGCTCGAAGCCGTTCAGCCGCAGGTTCCGCTCGGTCCACGCCTGGTAGGTGTTCGACAGGTCCACCGTGGTGGTGGCCACCGCGCCGCCCGCGATGGCGTAGCAGGTGAAGCTGCCCGTGTAGGCGAAGAGGTTCAGCACGCGCTTGCCCTGTGCCCGCTGCCGCACCATGTCGCGCGTGATGCGGTGGTCCAGGAAGAGCCCGGTGTCCAGGTAGTCGCTCAGGTTCACCTCGAACCTCAGACCCTGCTCGCCCACCACGCGCACGGCGTTGGCCTCGCCCGTGCGCTCGTACTGCCCCTCCTCCTCGCCGGCCTCGCCGCCCTCGCGCCGGTGCCGCTGACGCCGCCGGGTCTTCAGGAACAGGCGGCCCTTCTCCACCGAGAGGCCCTCGCGGATCTCCGCCACGCAGCGGGCCCGGTGGGCAGCCTGCAGTTCGGGGGTGTCATCGCGCGTGCGGGGATGCAGCCAGGCGACCACGTCACCGCCGTACCAGTCCACGGTGAGCGGAAATTCGGGAATGTCACGCTCGTAGACCCGGAAGGCCTCGATGCCGCCCCGCTGGGCCCACTTGCGCAATTGGGCGAATCGCTTGCGGAGGCGGTTGGCCAGCATGGGGGCACCCTACCGCACCCGTTGCCGGAATCGGGCCCTTCGGCTACCTTCTTCCCCTTCACGGGAACGCGAGTTCCCGGACACACAAGAGGGATCCCGATCCAATGAAGACTCGTTTCAACAGGAGCCTGACGGCTCTCACCGCCATCGCCCTTCCCGCCCTGCTGGCCGCCCCGGCGCTCGCCGGCGAGGCCGACCTGAAGCTGCCCAACGTGAACGAGGTGACGTTCGCCAGCGGCCTGACCGGCAAGGCCCTCATGATGGGCGGCCTGGTGGTCGCCATCCTGGGCTCCCTGTTCGGCCTGGTGCAGTACAAGCAGACCGTCTCGCTGCCGGCCCACCGGAGCATGCTCTCGGTCTCCAACATCATCTGGGAGACCTGCAAGAGCTACGTGATCCAGCAGGGCAAGTACCTGTCGCTGCTGTGGATCCTGATCG
>RFOC01000375.1 GCA_009926815.1 Planctomycetota bacterium | reverse complement strand
CCCTGCAGGGCCTGCACGTTGATGCGACCCGCGCTTCGCGCCGTGCCATCACCCAGGCGCACGGTGAGCGACACGCTGCCTCGCTGGATGCGGCGGGCCAGCCACGCCTCCAGTTCGCCCTCGAGGGCGCTCATGGAATCAGGCAGGCGAACGGTGGCCTTGAACGAGCGGTTGTTGACCGATCGCAACTCGACCGAGATGTGCATGCCCTCGTGTTCACACGAGGCCGCACCGTGACCGGTCATGCTGCGGATCATGCGAAGGTCTCAACGACCCGGCGAGGCGGGCGCGGGATTCGCCGGAGCTGGAGGCGCGGGCGCGGCAGCGGGTGCGGCCGCAGGTGCAGGCACGGGCGCCGCAGCGGGCGCCTCGGCCGCCGGCGTCGCCGGAACCACGGGCTTCTCCTCGGGCACGGGCAGCGTCGGCGCGGGAGCCTCGGTGGCTGCCGCCGGCGCCTCACCCGAACGCGGAGCGGGCTCCCACACGTTCAATCCGATCGCCAGCAGCAGATAGACCGCGAACACGCCCACCGTGGCCACGGTGAGTGCGTCTCCGGTTCGTCCACCGAAGGCGGTGTCGGTGCCTCCACCGCCACCAAAGGCGCTGGCCAGGCCTCCGCCCTGCGGACGCTGGACCAGGATGACGAGCACCAGCACCACGCTGATGACGATGAAGAGGATGGTCAGGAGGATGAAGGGCGTGCTCATGGGGTCTCCAGTGTCATCCGCGGCGGCCCCTGAAGGCCGTGGCCGCGCTCTCCAGGATGGAGGCGAAGTCGGCTGCCTTCAGGCTGGCACCACCCACGAGCGCCCCCTCGATCTCGAGGTGGGCGAAGAGGCCTGGTGCGTTGGCGGCGTTCACGGAACCTCCGTACAGGATCCGCACCGCCGCGGAGGAGGAACGATCATACAGGTGATCGAGGTCCACCCGGATCGCCTCGTGCGCCTCGGCGGCATCCTTGGGACTGGCCGTCTTGCCGGTGCCGATGGCCCAGACGGGCTCGTAGGCGACCGTGATGTCCCCGAGCTGGTCACCCTTCACCCCCTGCAAGGCCCCCTGCAGCTGGGTCGAAACGACGGCCTTGGCCTGACCGGCGGAGCGTTCCTCCCAGGTCTCGCCCACGCAGAGCATCACCTGCAGGCCGCTGCCCAGAGCCATGTGCACCTTCTCGTTGACCATTCGATCGGACTCATGATGGATCCGCCGCCGCTCGGAGTGGCCGATAACAACCATCGAAACCCCGAGGTCGACCAGCATCTCCGCGCTGACATCACCCGTGAAGGCCCCGTT
>RFOC01000374.1 GCA_009926815.1 Planctomycetota bacterium | reverse complement strand
CGGCCAGACCAACACCCCCGGCAACGCCACCGGCGTCACCCAGGTCGCCTGCGGCGGCTACCACACCTACGCCCTCAAGGGCGACGGCACGCTGGTGGGATGGGGCACCAACGGCAGCGGCCAGACCAGCACTCCCGCCAACCTGAACAACGTCACCCAGGTCGCCTGCGGCGCCTCCTACACCTACGCCCTGAAGAACAACGGCACGCTGCTGGGATGGGGCTACAACGACTACGGCCAGACCAACACCCCCGCCGACCTGAACAACGTCACCCAGGTCGCCTGTGGCTACGCACACACTTACGCCCTCAAGGGCGACGGCACGCTGGTGGGATGGGGCTACAACGGCAACGGAGAAACCAATACCCCTGCCAATCTGAACAACGTCACCCAGGTCGCCTGTGGCTACGCACACACTTACGCCCTCAAGGGCGACGGCACGCTGGTGGGATGGGGCTCGAACTACTACGGCCAGACCAACACCCCCACCACCGCCGCCAACATCACCCAGATCGCCTGCGGCAACTATCACACCTACGCCCTGAAGCCCTGGTCCGACTGCAACGGAAACGCCATCTTCGATAGCGATGACATTGCCTCCGGCCTTGAATGGGACCTGAACAACGATGGACGCCCGGACGCCTGCGGCCAGGGAGTGGCTGCCGTTCGCCTGGCCTCGGGCAGCCTGGGCGTGCCCACGGCCAACGTGGCCAGGTCGTTCACGTTCCCGCTGAGTCATCGAGCGGATGCACCGGTCGGCCTCCGGATCCATGCCGTGGGTGACCTGGAGGCCGGCACGGAATTCATCACCGTTCGCCTGAATGGCGTGGTGCTCAAGCGATGCTTCGAGACGGGCGGGCAGGGTTGCGCCGGCGGCCAGACCAACCAGGACACCATCCAGATCCCCACCGCGGACTTCAATGCCCTGGTGGATGCGGGCGGCTTCACCGTGGGCCTGCTGCCCAGTCCCGCCGTGTCCGCAAGCGAGTGCAGTTCCGGCGACATGTGGATCACGATCGACTATCCCGGCATTGCCGCCGATGGGGACTGCAACGCCAATGGCGTGCTTGACGTGCGCGAGATCGGCGGAGCTCCGGCGTTGGACCTGAACCGCGATGCCAGGATCGATGCCTGCCAGATCGCCGCCGACCCCTCGCTCGACTGCAACGGCAACGGACGGATCGATGCCTTCGACATCGCCAGCGGCGAGACCGATGACAACGGCAACGGCCGAATCGATCTCTGCGAGTACGCCAAGGGCGACTTCGACCTGAGCGGCGAGGTGGACGCGGC
>RFOC01000373.1 GCA_009926815.1 Planctomycetota bacterium | reverse complement strand
GCCGGCTTGCGGGCCAGGGCCGCCAGGCGACCGCCCGCCGAGTGGCCCGAGAGCTCGATCAGCACGTCGAGGTGGAGTTCCACCAGGGCTTCCTCGAGCGCCGCATCGCTCGCTCCCGCCGCCTCGAGCCAGTCCTGGAAGAGCGACCGCAGCCGTGACTGCACGGGATCCTGGGGTCGGATGCCGCCCGTGTGGATGGCCACCATGGTGCAGTCCTGTGGTCTCGACTCGAGCATCGCCTGCACGAAGTGCGCCACCGAGTGATCGCAGAGATCCGGCGACAGCACGCCCACGCGCAGCGGTTTCGCCGGATCCGTCTCTCGGTGTCGGTGCATCGCCGGCGCCGGCAGGCGCGAGCCAAAGGCCCGGTGACGCTCCGCGAGCGCATCGGCAGGGACTTCCAGGTAGTGGGAGGTGAGAAGCAGGTTCGACCAGAGCAGGGCCTGCGATGCATCCAGGCCGATCGCGCGTTCGCCCACGGCGACGGCCTCCTCGATCAGGCATGCCTGCTGCAGCGCGAATGCCACGGCGCCGGCGGCCTCGGCCGATGCAGGCGTCAGCTCGAGCCCCTGGCGGGCCGCCGTCAGCGCGTCAGTGGGGCGGCGCAGGAACGCGTAGCCCGTGCTCATGCAGGTCCACGCGGGGGCGAACCGCGGATCCAGCTGCACGGCGCGCTCCCACTGGGACACCGCGTCCGCGAATCGCCCAAGTTCCTTCAGGATGATGGCGTGGTTGTGTCTCAGGATGGCGGCGTTCGGTTCGGCCTGCACGGCGCGCTCGCTTGCCACGGCGGCGCCGGGCAGATCGCCCGTCCGCATGAGCAGCATGGCCAGCAGGTCGAGTGCGCCGGGATCGCGAGGCTTGAACTTCAGGTGCGTGCGCACCGACGTGATGGCCTGCGCGGCCTGGCCCGCCGCCAGCATCTGCATGACCCGGGGTCCAAGCGCATCAGCCATGGCGTGCTCCGCAGGCGCTTCGCCAGCACTGCCGGATGGCCTGGTGGAAGCGTTCGCCGTAGGCCCTGGCGTCGCACAGCGTGGAGGCGGCCATCTGGCCGCGAAGCGAGCCGCGAAGGCCTGTCAGCGCGGCCTGGTCCGCCACCATCGCCGCGCCCAGTCGCGCGAAGTCGGCCGCATCCCGGGCCACCCACTCCGGATGACCCACGGCGTGCAGCAGGCTGGCGGAGACGCGTGCCGCGTGTCGATCACCCAGCGTGGTGATCACGGGCACGCCCATCCAGAGCGCCTCGCAGGTGGTGGTGGTGCCGTTGTAGGGCACGGTGTCCAGGGCCAC
>RFOC01000372.1 GCA_009926815.1 Planctomycetota bacterium | reverse complement strand
ATCCTGGGCGTGGGCCCCATCCTGAGCGGCGTCTACAACGGATTCCTCGATGCGGTCAGCACCGCGGGGCCATCCGGGCTGGCCGCACGCTGGCAGGCCTTCCTGATGGATCGGGGCGTGCAGATTCCCGCGGCCGGTGCCAGCTGGCCCGCGGTGTGGTGGACCGAGGCGGCCATCGGCCTGGCCGTGTTCATGCTGCTGGTCCTGGGCCTGGCGGGCACGCGCGAGCCGCAGCCCGATTGAGCCCCCGGCGGCTCAGGCCGTGGCGCCGAGTGTCTTCCGCTCGCGTTCGTAGTCGGGGTGCAGCTTGAGCTGGGCTTCCTCGCCCGGAATGAGCAGCGCCGCCACGGGGGTGCCTTCCTTGAGCGGTGTGCCGTCGAGCGCGGTGATCTGGAACTTCGGCTGGGCCGAATCATGGGCGGCCAGCGCCGCCTCCAGGGTCTTCTGCAGCCCTGGATCGATCTTGGCCCAGCTCTCCCGGCCGCGGCACTTCGGGAACTTGCTGCAGCCGAGCCACGGCCCGCGCTTGCCGGTTCGCAGGTTCATGGGCGAGGCGCACTTGGGGCAGGGCAGCTCGGTGACGAAGGGTGGCGGCGACGGGAACTTGATGCCGCCCTTGCGATCCATGTTCAGCACGAACTTGGTCTCGCGGTTCACGCTGGTCAGGAAGTCGCCGAAGCGGCCGGTGCGCAGGATCATGGGCGCGCCGTCCACGGGGCAGCGGATGTCCACCTTCTCGGGCAGCAGCGGGCGTCCCTGGCGGTTGACCGGGGCCGCGTAGCTGCACGCGGGCTCCTCCTTGGGCTTGCGCTTCTTGCCCCCCTTGGTGGGGGGCTGTGGCACCAGCACCTTCTCGGCGAAGCCCGTGCACGACAGGAACCGGCCCGTCTTGCCCAGGCGGTACTCGCATCGGCGGCCGCACAGCGGGCAGGCGTAGGGGGCCGGCTCGCTGCGACCCTTCACGTGCGTCTTCTCCATCAGCCCCGCGACCACGCTGCGGAAGGGCACGTAGAACTCGCGCAGCATCGTGCGCCAGTCCAGCTTGCCCTGCGCGATCTCGTCGAACTTCTCCTCGATGGCGCGGGTGTAGCCCACATCCATGAAGCCGTCGCGGAAGGGCTCCTCCAGGAACTCGCACACGGCCATGCCGATGTCGGTGGCGTGGAAGGCGCGGCTCTCCTGCTCGACGTACTTGCGCTCCTCGATGGTGTTGATGATCGAGGCGTAGGTCGAGGGGCGTCCGATGCCCTGCTTCTCGAGCTCGCGCACCAGGCTCGCCTCGTTGAAGCGGCC
>RFOC01000371.1 GCA_009926815.1 Planctomycetota bacterium | reverse complement strand
TCAGGGATGATCACCCTGCCGATCAACGCTCCGGCGGACGTGATGGGGATCGACCATCGTCCGGGCCCGCGCAGGATGGCCTCCATCGAGCCGGCCGTGGTCGAGGCCGGCAGATCCCTGCCCGCGGTCTTGCTTGAGGCGTCAGAAGTCTCCATCGGCCGTTCCAAGGCCGGAATGCTAGCCCGATCGGGACCGATCTGCGGCGGAAAGTTCCGGAATTCGGCCCCCCCCCGACTTCAGCCATCAATGTCCTGGCCGCGCCCCCGAAGCACATCCAGGCGGAGCACCTTGCCATGAATGGACCAGTCGGGCTTCAGACCCCCGAGCGGTTCGGCATGCACGGGCCGCTTCACCACCACACGCTGACGAGCGACGCGCAGGGCCGCCGCCAGCAACGCCCCCGCGTCCTCATCGGCCCCCACCACCGCGGCGAGCGCCTGCATGGCCTTGGGCGGCTTGGCATCCGGCTTGCGCCTGGCGGGAAACATGGGATCCAGCAGCACCACATCCACGGGCTCGGTGGCGGCCAGCACCGCGGTGGCCTCGGCGGCCTTCATGGTGATGCGTGCGGCGATCTGGCCCAGCCGTGGATCACCCATCGCCCACCCATGCGCCTGCTGGAGCAACCGCAGGACCCACTCGTTTCGCTCCACCGCGAGCACCTGCAGACCCATGGCCGCCATCGCGAAGGCGTCGAAGCCGAGTCCCGCGGTGGCATCGATGGCGGTGCGGGCGGCGGAACCCACGGCGCGCCCCAGCGGCTGGCCACGCAGCGCGGATGGCCCTCCGGGCAATCGCAGTTCGCGCCAGTCCGCGCGAAGCCCGCGGCCGGGCGCATCGCCGGGGCCGCGGAGTTCCACCGCACCATCGTGGGTCGCGAGGGTCCATCCGTTCCGTGCATCCGGATCCATGGACGCATTGTGGCAGGTGCGGCCAAACCGGGACGAGCCACCTTCCGGGGTTAGACTGGCCCGATGAGCACCGCCACGCGCCCCGCCGCCCCCGTGTTCGGCAACGTGCTGGAGATGATCGGCAACACGCCCATGCTGCGGCTGCAGCGGCTGGACACCGGTCCGTGCGAGCTCTTCGTGAAGATGGAGAACCTGAACCCATGGAGAACCTGAACCCCGGGGCGAGCATCAAGGACCGCATCGCGGTGCGGATGATCGAGGAGGCCGAGCGGAGCGGGCAGCTCAAGCCGGGCGGCACCATCGTGGAGGCCACCGCCGGCAACACGGGACTGGCGCTGGCCCTGGTGGCGGCCCAGAAGGGCTACAAGCTGGTGGTGGTGGTGCCCGA
>RFOC01000038.1 GCA_009926815.1 Planctomycetota bacterium | reverse complement strand
GCGGTCCATGTCGCGCCACCATCCATGCTGCGGTACACGCGGCCTCCCGAGTTGGCGTAATGGCTGACCCAGACCTCACGTGGATCGTGCGGGCTGACGACCAGTCCGCTCACGCCCGTGCCGACGCCCGGAGACGGACGAGCGACCCAGTTCGTCAGATCCTCGGTCTGGTAGACCGCGCCGTTGCTCGATCCCGTGTAGATCATCTGGGGCTGGCTGGGGGCGATGGCGATCCGGCTGAGCGTGCCTCCGCCCAGCGATCCGCTGATCGGTGACCACGTGGGCGAGCTGGCCAACGCGTTGGTGGTCATCCACAGGCGCGAAGTGCCCAGGAAGAGGCGGCCCGGATCCGAGGGGTCGTTGGCGATGGGGGCGATCCACGCCACGGCATCGGAGAACTCCGGCGAGATCATCTGGGCGCTGCCGCCTCGCCAGCGATAGATGTCGCCGTAGACGTAGGTGGTGTAGCGGACGAGGTCATCCACGGCATCGAATGCCGAGAAGCCGCCGTCACCGGTCTGCAGCTGGGGCCACGCCCGCTCGGAGCCCGAGCGTTCCGCCGTGCCGTTGTCCTGGAGCCCGCCCAGCATGCGGTCGGGCTGGGTCGGGTGGATCGTCACGTTGTAGAGCAGCGCGGTCTCGAGGCCGTTGTTCAGGTTGGTCCAGCTGTTCCCGGCATCGACCGATCTCCAGACGCCGCCATCGTTGCCCTCCCAGATCGCCACGCCTCCGCCCGGGGCCGGCCCGAACGCCATGGTGTGGTGATCCGGATGCAGCGTCGCCCCGGCGACCGAGGACCGCTCGGTCCAGGTCACTCCGCCATCCTCGGAGCGGGCCACGCCGAACTTGCCGTAGCGAGGATCCACGCCGCCCAGGAACACAAGGTCGGGGTTCTCCGGGTGCACGGCCACGTACGCGTCGTACCAGCACTGGGGCGTGCAGAAGTCGTCGGCGGCCGGCAGCGAGGTCCATGAGGTGCCGCCATCGTCGGAGCGGTAGACGCGCGTTGGCGTGCTCGAGGCACTGATCAGCACCGCATAGACGCGATCGGGATTCGCATCGCATGCGGCCACGTGCACGTTTCGGAACCCGCTGGTGGGGATCGTGCTCGAGGTGGGTCGGGTCCAGGTCGCGCCCGCATCGTTGCTTCGGTGCACCCCGCTGGAGCGGATGCCCGCGTACATGCGGGTGCCGGCCCCTGGCGAGGCCCAGAGGCTCGTCGTGGCCGAGGTCACCACGCGCACGAAGGGAGACACGCTGCTGGGCGAACGGAAGATGCCGCCTCCGGCGGCGACCACCACGGCGGTGGATCCAGCCGGGGCCACCACGCCGCTGATCGAGGTGGCGAAGGAGGACTGCAGGACCCGGGTCCAGCTGCCTCCGCCGTCGGTGGAGCGGAACAGGCCCGCGCCCGTGGAGCTGATGCGGAAGTCGCCGGTGCCGAAGTACACCGTCTCGGGATCGTCTCGATCGAGCGCGACAACGCCGCCTCGCAGGGAGGCCAGGGTGTCGGTCAGCGGGAACCAGTCCGCTCCGCCATCGACCGTCTTCCAGAGTCCGCCGCCATCGGTGGCCACGTAGCAGATGTCTGGATCCGTGGGGTGGGGTGCGATCGAGATGATGCGTCCGGAGGCCTGCGAATTGCCGGACCAGTACTCGGAGAGGATCTCGGAGGGGCCCACGAAGGTCCACTGGAACGGATACCCGCCGACGCGGGGGGCCTCCGGCATCCAGCCGGGCCGGGCCTCGCCCACGATGCGGGGATGCCCTGGAGGCGGGGGCCCCATGCGCCGACGGGCATGCATCACCAGGCCCTCGGCCTTCACGGCGTGCTCCGGAAAGAGCGACTCATGCGTCACGTGGCGCGTCGACGGGCCCATCCACGCCGGCCAGGCCAGCAGGGTCAGGCCGGCCCACAGCAGGATCACGCGAGGGATGCCGGGTCGCATGGCCCAAGTATGCACCCGATGCCGCGGTGAACCAAGGGCCTGATGCCGGATCAGCGCAGGCTGCCGCCGCGCCCTAGCCTTCACGCATGCGCCTCAGCGAGTTCCAGCAGCACATCCGCGACCGCTACTTCGCCTCCGACAACGCCCGGGGAGCCTCCGGCACGTTCCTGTGGTTCACCGAGGAGGTGGGGGAGCTGGCCCATGCGCTGGCCAATGCCGCCCGAGGCAAGGCCGATCCGGCGAATCTGCGGGAGGAGTTCGCGGATGTGCTGGCCTGGCTGACCACGCTGGCGAACATCAGCGGCGTGGATCTGGAGCAGGCCGTGCGCGAGAAGTACATGGGTGCCGACGGCGGCCCGAAGGGGACCAAGTGAAGCATCTTGACCTGCCGGGAGGCTGGTTCCTGAAGCCGCATGCTCCACCGTGCCCCATCGCGGGCTGGTGCATCCTGGAACTGAGGCGCCCCGCGGCCACGCTGGATGAACTCACCCCCGAGGAGGCTCGCCTGATGGGCAGCCACGTCCGCGACATCAGCGTGGCGGTGCGCCGCGTCACCGGGTGCGACCGGATCTACCTGCTGGGATTCGCCGAGGTGCACCGGCAGGTGCACCTGCACGTGGTGCCGAGGCACTGCGAGCATGAGGAGACCGCGGGCTGGTCGGTCGCCGACCACTACCGCGCGGTGCAGCAGGGGCGGTCGCCCGCGGCGGATCCGCTGGAAAGCGAAAGGGCCTTCGCGGGCATCGCGAAGGCCCTGGGCATGCCTGACTGACGCGGTTCAGCCGCCGACGGTCATGCGCACGAACTTCAGGATGCGCACGCCCTGCGGGAGCAGCTGCTTCACGCTCTTCTTGTCGTCCTTCACGTAGGGCTGGCCGAGCAGCGTGACTTCCTCGAGGAACTTCCGCACCTTGCCCTCGGCCATCTTGGCCGCGATCTGCTCGGGCTTGCCGCTGGCCTTCGCCTCGGCCTCGGCCTCGGTCTTCTTCTGGGCCAGCAGGTCGGCGGGCACGCCGGCCTCGTCCACCGCGATCGGGGTGGGCACGAAGGCGGCCACATGCTGGCAGATGCCGGTGGCGATGTCCGCGGAGAGGTTCCCCTCGAACTGCAGCAGCACGCCCAGGCGTCCATCGTGGTGCACGTACTGGGCGAAGTTGCCGCCCTGCAGGCACGTGCCGCGACCGAAGCTGACGTTCTCGCCGGTCTTGATGCGGATCTCGTCGATGCGGGCGGTCATGGAGGCGTTGGCCTTGACCTCGCCGGACTGGTCGCAGGCCATCTGGGCCACGGCGCCGGCCATGGCGCGGAACTCCTCGTTCTTGGCGGTGAAGTCCGTCTCGGCCCGCACCTCGACGATGCTGGCGCGTCCGGGCTGCACGCACACGGCCACGCAGCCCTGGCCCGCCGGGCGATCGGTCCGCGTGTCCATCTTGCCCTTGAGCTTCTCGCGAAGCCAGGCCTCGGCCTTGGCCATGTCCCCGCCGTTCTGCGCGAGGGCTTCCTTGCAGTCCATGATGCCCAGGCCGGTCCGCTGACGGAGGGCCATGGCGTCCTTGGGGTTCACTTGCACGGTGGTCATGAAATGTCTCCTTTCGGGGCGCGGCGGCGCCGAACAGGGGGAAGCCGCCGCGAGAGGGGTCAGGCGTTCTCGACCGGGGCCGTCTCGGCGCGGCCGGGGGTGCCGGCATCGGCCTCATCGGCCCGGCCACGGGCACGGAACTGGCTGCGGCTGCTGCGGCGACGCGCCTGCGGAGCGGTCTCCGGGGCCGCATCGCCCAGCATGCCCTCGCCCGCGCGATCGCCGCTGGTGGCGGCGGCCTCGGACCGCTGGCTCTTGCCCTCGGTCACCGCGGCGCACAGCTCGCGGATCACGATGTCGATGGCGCGCATGCTGTCGTCATTGCCCGGGATCGGGATGTCGGCCAGCTCGGGGTTGCCGTCGGTGTCGATCAGGCAGATGGTGGGAATGCCCAGGTTCTTCGCCTCGTTCAGCGCATTCACCTCGCGGCCCACGTCCACGGCCACCAGGGCGCCGGGCAGCTTGGTCATGCTGCGGATGCCGTTGAGGTTGCGGAAGATCTTCTTCTGCTCGCGGGTGAGCTGGCTCTCCATCTTCTTGGAGTAGTTGCGGATCTCGCCGCTCTGCTGCAGCCAGGCGGCGGAGCCGCTCACGGATGGTGCGGAAGTTGGTCAGGGTGCCGCCGAGCCAGCGCTCGGTGACGTAGGGCATGTTCACCTCGGCGCAGCGGGCCTCGATGGCGCCACGGGCCTGTCGCTTGGTGCCGACGAAGCAGACGTCCTTGCCCTCGCTGACCAGCTTCTGGATGAATCGCTTGGCCAGCAGGAGGCCCTTGATGGTCTCGCGCACGTCGATCACGTGCACCTGGTTGCGGGTGGAGTGGATGTAGGGGGCCATGCGCGGATTCCAGTTGCTCCGGCGCTGACCGAAGTGGATGCCTGACTCCACGAGTTCCTTGGCGAGCGAGCTCATTCGAGGGTCCTTTCGTCTCTGTCTCAGCAGCGACACCGGCGGTGGCCGACCGTGGATCGGGCCGCATGAAGGGCGCTTGGTCACGATGCGAGGTGCCGCCACGCGGCGGGCACCGAAGTGCCGCTCCCCGTCCACGGCCTTGGGGGGCGTCGAGCCGGTGGCCGGGGGCCTTGGGCGCGAACGGACCAGTCTAACGGAGCCCGACCCCCGCGGCAATGGCATTTCCGATCCCCTAGGATCGCCGGGAACCGCCCCAGGGAGCCCCGGAACCATGCTTGGCAAAGTCTTCAAGGCCTACGACGTCCGCGCGACCTACCCGAAGCCGCTGAACGAGAAGCTGGCGTGGCAGATCGGCTACGCCACGGCCGAGTACCTGCTGGGCCAGGCCGCGGCGGCGGGCTTCGACGACCCCATGATGCGGCACATCGCGGTCGGCCGCGACATGCGCAAGAGCAGCCCCGCGCTCTCCGATGCGCTCATGCAGGGCATGCAGGACTTCGGTGCCGGGGTGATCGACCTGGGCCTGGTGGACACGCCCATGGTCTACTTCGCGATCAATCACCTGGGCTGCGCCGGTGGCGTGCAGGTGACGGCGAGCCACAATCCGGCCGAGTACAACGGCTTCAAGATCAGCCGGCTGAAGGCGAAGCCCGTGGGTCAGGACACCGGTCTCTCGGAGATCCAGCGCCTGGCCGCGCTGGTGGAGCGGGAGAAGCTGGAGCCCCGCGGCGGCCGTCGCGAGTCGCGCGACCTCTGGGCGCCCTATCGCGAGCACCTGCTCCGCCTGCTCGATCCACGGCTGCTCGACGGTCGGGTCACGCTGAAGGTGGTGATCGACGCCAGCAACGGCATGGCCGGCACCATGGTGCCCCGGCTCTTCGACGGCGTGAAGGGGCTGCGGATCGAGCGGATCAACTTCGACAACAGCACCGGCGAGTTCGTGCATGAGCCCAATCCGCTGGTGGAGGCGAACCTGGCGCAGACCAAGGAGGGCGTGCTTCGCCTGAAGGCCGACCTGGGCGTCTGCTTCGACGGCGACGCCGACCGCTGCATTGTGGTGGACGAGCGGGGCCGCAGCGTGGGCTGCGACCTGCTGCTGGCGGCCATGGTGGCTGGCACGCTGAAGCGTCACCCCGGCGCCAGCGTGGTGTATGACCTGCGATCGAGCCGCGCCGTGCCCGAGGCGATCCGCGCGGCCGGCGGCGTGCCGGTCGAGAGCCGCGTGGGACATGTCTTCATGAAGGCCAGGCTGGCCGAGGTGAAGGCGCCCATCGGCGGCGAGTTGAGCGGTCACTTCTACTTCGCGGACATGTTCGACACCGACAGCGGCGCCCGCGCCTTCGTGGCGGCGCTCAACGCGCTGGTGGAATCCGGCAAGCCGCTCTCGGCGCTCGTGAAGCCCTTCCAGCGGTTCCACCAGAGCGGCGAGATCAACTTCGAGAACGAGGACAAGCAGGGCGCGCTGCAGGCGCTGCGCAAGGCGTGGCCGAAGGCGAAGTGCCACGACCTGGACGGACTGAGCCTGGACGCGGGCGACTGGTGGTGCAACGTGCGCCTGAGCAACACCGAGCCGCTGCTGCGCCTGAACCTGGAGAGCGGCAGCGCGGCCCTGACGGCCCGCATGATCGACGAACTGAGTCCGCTGCTGGGCAAGCGGGTGGCGCACTAGGGGGCTCCATGCACGCCGACGAGTTCCTCGAGCGTCACGGACTGGCCCTGAACCCCTTCGCGGCGGAGGACGCCGTGCAGGATGCGGTGCTCCGTCGGGCCGGGGGCGGCTGGCGGCATCCGGACTTCGCCAAGATCCTCGGCGATCCCGGGCATCCCTCGCCCACGGTGGTGTTCGGCGAGCGGGGATCCGGCAAGACCGCGATCCGGCTGCAGATGGAGTCGGCGCTCGCGGCGTGGAACGATCGCCGCGGTCAGCCGCGGGCCCTGGTGATCGAGCACGACGATCTGGATGGCATGCTGCAGTCGCTGCTCCGGCATGACGGTCTGCGAGACGCGGCTGCGGCCATCGAGGGGATCCGACTGAGCGACCACATCGACGCCATGCTCCACCGCGTGGTTCCGGCGATGGTGGACCAGGTCTTCGGCGTGCCGGGTCGCGAGCCGATCCGGGTGGGCAACCTTCGACGAGCCCTGCGCAAGGCCCCGCGCCCGCTGCGCCGCGACATGCTGGTGCTGCAGGCCGTCTACGACCATCCCTCGGCCGCCATGCGACGCACGCGGCGGCTTCGGGGGGCCCTGCGGCTGGGCGGTTCCAGCGGCGCCGCCCTGGCGGCCACGTGGAGCCTGCTGCTGCTGGGGTTGGGCGGCGTGATGGCCCTGCTGGGCGCCGGGCAGCCGCCGCGATGGTCCTTCGTGGTGCCCGGCGGCCTGCTGCTGGCCTGCGGTGCGGCGCTGGGCTGGCTCTGGATGCTTCGCACGGCCCGGGTGGCGCGGGTGGCCCGGCGCCTCTCGCGGAGCGTGCGCGTGCTGCAGCGCGATGGGCGAGGATTCCGGGGCAGCCTGCACAGCCTGCCGCTGGAGACCGTGGAGACGTCGCTGCCCCAGGACCGGGACGAGGACGCTCGCTACGCCATGCTGGATCGGCTCTTCCGCGTGGTGGAGCACCTGGGTTACGGCAGCATCGTGGTGCTGGTGGATCGGGTGGATGAGCCCGCCTCCGTGGCCGGCGATCCGCAGAGGATGAAGCGTCTGGTGTGGCCCATGCTCTCGGGCCGCTTCCTGCAGCACCATGGACTGGCGGTCAAGCTGCTGCTGCCGCGCGAACTTCGTGACCTGGCCATGCGCGAGACGGACGAGTTCCGTCGGGCGGCCAGGCTCGACAAGCAGAACACCATCGAGGAACTGCACTGGACCGGCTCCATGCTCGCGGAGGTCTGCGACGTCCGTCTGGCCGCGGCCATGCGTCCGGGCGTGAAGGCCGTCCGCATCGAGGATCTCTTCGATCCGGCCATCGGTCGGGAACGGCTGGCCCAGGAACTGGAACGCGCCGGCAATCCGCGCGAGGCGTTCCGTCTGGTGTACGCCGCGATCCAGGAGCATCTCTCGCACGCCGGCGCGGACGAGCACCGCGTGTCGTCCGGCGCCCTGGAGTGGGTCCGTCGCCATCGCAGCGCGCTTCGGCAGGCGGGTTGACCCCGTCAACGAGCAGGGCCCCGATCGCTCGGGGCCCTGGGCTCGATCGTGTCATTCGGGAACGCTTCAGGGCTTCTTGGCGCCGCTCTTGGGCGCCTCGTTGCCCTCCTGCATCTTCATGGTGCCGGTGTCACCGGTGGGCGCGCCGGCCTTCTTGCTGGTGTCCTGCTGACGCACGGTCATGGACTTGGAGGCGGGAGCGCTGTCGCCGCCGCCGCAGGCGGTCAGGGCCAGCAGGGCGGCCGTGGCGGTCAGGGCGAGGATTCGGTTGGTCTTCATGCGAGGTGTCTCCTGGGGTTTGGGGTCATCGAAGCGGAAGTATTGAAGCGTTCGAGGGGTGCGGCCGTCAAGGTTGCGGGGAAGCGGCGATCCGGGCCGGATGGTCGGTGGGGGCAAGCCATCGCCACTGCGTGTGATAGGTCTGGTCGTTGTCGGCCACGCCCGCATTCAGGGCCGTGGGCAGGCCCTCGAGCAGGGGAATCCGGACTTCGGTCCACCACCCGGTGGGCTGGAGGGCACCCGAGGTGACCTGGGCGGCCAGGCCGTCGCGGGTGCACGCAGACCACGGCGTGAAGGGCTCGGCCACCACCGTCGCCTCGCCCTTGGCATCACTCCAGCGGAGCAGCACGGCATCGCCCGAGGGATCGCGCAGGCGCCGGTCCTTCGCCGGCGGCGCATCCGGCGCGGCGGAGGCCTGCTGGGCATCCGGGACCTCGAAGCGAGCGCAGAGCGTGCGACCCCCATCCGCCAGCCACGCCCGAAGGGTGGGATCGGGCTCGAGCGTGTCGTAGGGCGATGGGTCCCACGCATGGATGGGCCACGCGGTGCATGAGGCCGGCGGCTGCTCGCCGCCCGCGGGCAGGCGAAGCGTGCGCTCGATGGCCGGACGCTCCCACAGGTGCACCGGCACCTGGCGATTCCTGCTGTCGCCGAAGAGTTCGCGCACCTGGATGGTGGGCGGCGCCACGGGGCCGCTGGCGCGCGGCCAGCTGAAGCGCAGCGGCACCGAGGCCTGTCCGCCGGCGGGCACCCGCACGGGACCGATGGGTTCCATGCGATAGGCGGTGTCGGCGTCCACGGTGTGCGGATTGAAGGCGTCGATGCCGGTGCGGCTCACGAAGAGGTGCCCCTCCACGGGCCAGGGCCTCGGTTCGGTGTAGAGCGCGGCGGACACCTCGATGGGACGGTCGAGCGGGTTCTTCAGTTCCAGCGTGACGCTGCCCTGCAGCGGCGCGGAGGGATCGCTCGGATCGGGGAGGCAGCCCTGCAGTCGCACCGACCCCGGCTTCTCCCGGAGCGAGAAGACGCGGTCCTGGTCCTCGCGCACCACGAAGTCCGGCGGCAAGGTCAGGCCCGCGGGCTGGTGGAAGAGCTCCACCGAGCCGTCGGGCTGCATCTGCACGAAGCTGAGGTGCTGGAGCTGTCCCGCCAGCGGGTGCTGGTCGATGCTGCCGCCGCAGGTGCCCACGATGGCGTACCGGATGCCGTCGCGCACGCCGTCATCCTGCATGCTGTGGAAGTGGCCGGCCAGCACCAGGTCCACGCCCGCCTCGACCAGCGCGGGGTGCACGCGATCGAACCACTTCACGCCACCGGTGCGCCACAGCGGACGGTGCATCACCACCATGATCGGCTTGCCTCGCCCCTTGGCGCGCTCCAGGCACGCCTTCAGCCAGCCCAGCTGGCCATCGCCCAGCTTCACGCCGCCGTCGCCGTAGGCCTCGTCGCTGAAGAGCGCGATCACCGTGGCGCCCTCCAGTTCCGCCATGTAGCGCAGCGGACCGAAGGTGCGCAGGTAGCGCTGACCGAAGGTGTCGTCGCCCGGCTTGCGGCTGCCGCCGATGACGTCGTGGTTGCCCGCCACGGGAAAGAGCGGCACGCGCAGGCCCGCCACGATCTCCTTCCACTGGTTGGCCTGACGATCCCATTCGGCCGGGTTGCGCGTGTAGCCCTGGATCATGTCGCCCACGGTGAAGACCGCATCGGGCTGGATGCGGTTCAGGTCATCCACCGCGGCACGCAGGTAGGGCAGGCCCCAGTCTCGACCCGTGGTCCGATCGGGAAGGATGGCGATGCAGAAGGGCCGCTGCGGCGTGGACACGGTGGTGACCTGCTCGTCGATGGCGGCATCGCCCTCGCGGAGGAACGACGGAGGCGTGGCGGCCAGCGGGAGAAGGGCAAGGCAGGCGATCAGTCGGCGCATGCCGCATGGGGTACCACGCGCAGGCCCGATGTGAAAACCCCGTCGATGCATTTCGTTATCGACGGGGCGGAGGGGAGAAAGATGCTGGTTGGGGCCGCCGTGCGGCGGTCCGGGTGCATCGGCCGGATGGGTGCCCGGACAACAGGAATTCCGCACCACGCGGGGGTGTTTCGCCCTTCGACCGGTTCAGGCCCCGCGACAAGGTCAATGGCCGTCGCGGGTTGCGCCCGGGGCTCGCTCGGCCAGTTCCCGAAGCAGTCGCCAGCCGTAGAGGCCGGTGTCGTGGCCGTCGTTGAAGCGGATGCGGATGGCGTAGTGGCCCACCAGTTCCGCCCCCTCCGCGGCCAGCGGGCCGGCCTGCGCCGCCCGTGGCGAGAGCACGTGCAGTGGGTTGCGGGCCGCGGCTTCGCGCTCGTGACGAGCCTCGGCGCTTGGACTCTGCCCGCGCAGCAGCGCCAGCGACAGGAAGGCCGTGGTGCCGTCGTGGAAGGTGACGTGCAGCCCGCGCTGCCGGTCCAGATGCAGCGACTTCGGAGCGGGTTCGTGGCGATCGTCGCTCATGGGGGCGAGCATGGTAGGCCGCGGAAGCGTCCATGGGCAGAGGTAGCATGGCCTCCATGAGTCGACCCTCGAATCCCGGCGATGCCCTGGCGTGGTGGGTTCGGACGCGAGGCGGTCCCGCCTGCATCGGCATCGATCCGGTGATCGATCGGCTTCCCGAGACGTGTCGATCCGATGATCCCGTGGCGGCGATCGAGGCGTGGTGTCTTCGGCTGCTCGATGCCGTGGAACCCTTCGCCGCGGCGGTGAAGTTCCAGTCCGCATGCTTCGAGCGGTGGGGCAGCGCCGGCGTGGCCGCGCTGGAGCGGTGCCTGCATGCGGCGAGGGGACGCTTCCTGGTGATCCTGGACTGGAAGCGCGGGGACATCGGCATCAGCAGCCAGCATTACGCCGCGGGCGCCGCCGGACCGCTGGCGTGCGACTGGGTCACGGCGAGCCCGTACCTGGGCAGTGACGCGTTCGAGCCCTTCGTGAAGGCCGGCGTGGGGGTGTTCATGCTGGTGCGCACCAGCAACGCCTCGGGTGACGCCGTGCAGCGACAGCGGCTGGCCGACGGCCGCACGGTGGCCGAGCTGATGGGCGACCTGGTCAGCGAGGCCGGTGCCGGACTCCGTGGCGCCTCGGGCTGGAGCGGCATTGGCGCGGTCGTCGGGGCCACCAAGGCCGAGGACGCGGTGGCGCTGCGAGCGCGCATGCCGCACACGCCGTTCCTGGTGCCCGGGTTCGGCGCCCAGGGCGGTCGTCTGGACGACGTGCTGGCCTGCTTCGACGCGCGGGGTCAGGGTGCCCTGGTGACCGCCAGTCGCAGCGTGATCTACGCGCACGAGGGTGGACGCGGCGCGTGGACCGATGCGGTGGCCGAGGCGGCGCGTGACCTGCGCGACCAGCTGGCCGAGGCCGCGGCCTCGCGCGTGCCCGCATGAGGCGGCTGGCGTTCCTGGGCCTGCTCTTCGCCGCGCTGCTGGCCGTTCCCCTGGCCATGCGCGAGCCGCGGATGCCGGGCGCAGCCGGCGCCGACGAGGTGATCGTGGTCACGGCCAGCACGGAGCAGATCCGCGAGGAACTGGGGGAGGCGTTCGCGCAGTGGCATGCCGCCAGGTTCGGGAACGCCGCCCGGGTGACCTGGAGCACGCCGGGCGGCGCCGTGGAGATCCGCCGCGCCCTGGTGAGCGCGTGGGAGAGTCGCCTCCGGCAGGGTCTTCCGGTGGGTGGTGACGCCGACGTGCTGCTGGGTGGCGGCAGTTTCGAGTTCCAGATGCTGCGTCGTCCCGTGCGCGTGGAGGTGGATGGGCAGGTGCGCGAGTCGCCGGTGCTGGAACCGGTGCGGTTGCCCGAGGCGGTGCTGCACGCCTGCTACGGCATCGAGACGATCGCCGGCGAGCGGCTCTTCGATCCGCAGGGGTGGTGGTATGGCGTGGCCCTCTCCACCTTCGGCATCGTCTGGAACCAGCAGGCGATCGAGCGGCTGGGCGTGCCTGCCCCCACGCGCTGGGAGGCTCTGGCCGACGCTCGACTGCAGGGTTGGGTCTGCATGGTCAATCCGGCGCAGTCGGGCAGCATCCTGACGGCGTTCGAGAGCGTGGTGCAGCGGGTGGGCTGGAGGCGGGGCCTGGCCATCCTGCGAAGGGCCGCCGCGAACGCCAGGGCCTTCGCTCCCAGCGGAACCCGGGGCCCCATCGACGTGGCCGCCGGTGATGCGGCCATGGGCGTGGCGATCGACTTCTACGCGCGGTCGCAGGCGCAGGCCATCGTGGCCGCCGCCCGCCCCGGCGATGCCGCGGCCGAGGGGCGCGTGCGCTTCGTGGCACCGCGCGGCGAGAGCGCGATCGACGCGGATCCGGTCGGCATGCTCCGCAATCCGCCGCACCGCGTGACGGCGGAGCGGTTCATCGAGTTCATGCTCACCCAGGATGCGCAGCGGCTGTGGGCGCTGCCGGTGGGCCAGCCGGATGGCCCCAGGCACTTCGCGCTGCGACGCCTTCCCGTGATGGCCAGCCTCTACGCCAGCGATGGTGACCGATTCGTGGATCGCGTCGATCCCTTCGCCGATGCGGCGCCGCCGACCCACCGCCAGCCGGGCATGCGCGCGTTCCTGCCCATGCTCTTCAACGCCATGGCCATGGACGCTCCCGAGGATCTGCGGGCCGCGTGGCGGTGCATCGTGGCGCATCCCGGGTATCCGCGCGACCATGGCGGGCTGGTGATGGCGGAGGACGTGCAGGATCCCCAGCTGCGAGCGTGGCTGGAACGATTCGATGCCTGGCCGGAACTGGAGACGCCGTCGGGAGCGCGATCGGTGGGGTCGGCCGAGGCGCTGGCGGAACT
>RFOC01000370.1 GCA_009926815.1 Planctomycetota bacterium | reverse complement strand
ACTGCAGGTCCGGCTGGATGCCCAGCCAGGGCGTGACCTGGACGTTGTAGAAGGTCTCGACCACGAACTCGCCCTCGCCAGGCGACGGAGTGAGGGTTGGCGTGTCGCTGAGGTGGGCGTACGCCACCATCAGGCCCGCCGTGTCGCGTTCGCGACTGGGGAGAAGTCCCTGCCAGGTGCCGCCGCCCATGATCGACCACTGCGACGGGTTTCGGCTGGGCGGACTCCAACCGAACTGGCCGAAGGCCGCGATCCCCTGCCCGTTCGACGCGCCCTCGGGCTGCCACAGTCGCTGCGAGAAACTGCTGTAGAGGCCCCACGCACCCGTGACCTCCTGCTGGCCCAGCGGCGAGGGCACGCGCGAGTTGCCCGGCTCCGCCGAATCCCCCGTCTGCTGGAACCAACCGAGATTCAGGTGCCCAGGGAGCGGGACCTGATCCCACCGGGCGTTGAGTTCGCCGATGAGGAAGTACGCGCCGGGGTTGTCCCAGAAGAATCCTCCCACGCCATGACTGCCGGTCGAGGGACCCGCGGTGCCCGTGGACGGGTCGTACCAGTTGGTCGAGCCGTCGAACATGCCGAACTTGGCGTCGAGCCACTCGAGCGGCCGGCCGAGGATCTCGAAGCCGCCGGCCTGGTAGGGATAGGTGGGCAGGTCCAGCGCCACCACGGAAGGCATGTACGCCGCGGAGTTGATGAACTGCAGGTTCGGGTAACTGACGGCGAAGTCCACGTTGGCGTCGATCTTCCCCAGCTTCAGGCGAAGCGCGCCGTCGATGAACGAGTGCTGGTACCAGTACTGCGAGAGTTCCGTGTAGTCCTGCGTGAAGGGATAGATGGCATCCCAGCCCCAGTAGTCCGGCACCATGGTCATGGGCGATCCGATCGCGCCAGCCTGCTGGAAATCGAGGTAGACCTGCCCACCTTCCCACCAACCCGCCCTGTGGGTGTCGATGGAGAGACTCACGTCGACCAGGTAGGGCATGACGAAGCCGCGCTCCGGCGCCTGACCCATGACCGTGGAGAGATCCAGGGTCCCCACGCCGGTCAGCACGACCCCGGAATCGCTCAGCTTCGTGCGAAGCCCGCCCCAGTCGCCGGTCAGCGTGCTCGATTGCCACGGCCACTCCCCAGCGGCGGACGCGGCCGGGTTGAACGTGGGGCTCTGGGGTCCATCACCGGAGACCGGTGATGCCGTGGAATCCGACGCCTGCCGCGGCTCGACCCCGGTCGACGCGGCATCCTGGGCCGCGCAGGGACACGCGGCGAGGACGGCGAGCATGCACCACGGAGCATTTCGCAT
>RFOC01000369.1 GCA_009926815.1 Planctomycetota bacterium | reverse complement strand
TCTGGGGAGACGCCACGGCCTCGTGGGCCACGCCATCCAGGATGAGGATGGCCGAGTGGGGTCGGTTCTCCGAGATCGCGCCACGCACCAGCCGCAACCAGTCGGCGGCCACCGGTGCCGAAAGGAACGAGCGCAGCGAGCGGGCTTCCATCATGTCTGCTGGAAATCGGCCATTGCCGCTCACGCGGCGATCAAGGATCTGGCCGTCACCATCCACGGCAGCCATGAACGGATCGATCCGGTCAAGCAGGTGTTCCAGTTCCGGGGGCAGGTTCGAGTTCAGAGGCATGGGGCTCCCTTCAGAGCAGGTCAGCGGTCATGATCACAGACCGAGAGGTTTCGTTCCTCGCGAGACGCACCCAGTGCGAGCCACGCCTTTGCACCACCCCAGGCCCCCAGGCTGCTCGGGTCATCGGACTTCCCTTCTAACACGCATGAAAGAATTGTCGATATCGAAGTGGCCGGATTGGTGAATCCTCGCGACGGAATCAGTATCCGCTCGAGCACCGCGTGCGGATCACGCTGCATCGACAGCCTCATGATGCTCTTGGCGTGGCGGTGTGCACGAGGACAGGGGCCGAATCCGAGGGTTGCTGATCGTGCGGACACCGTCATTCGCCAGTCCTGAAGGCGGTGCGGCCTTGCGAGGCGCGATGGTGCGCGGCGCTCCATTGGATCAGTCGCGACTCAAGCCGTTGCTCTTCGCCCATGGTCATGCCCATCGCGTCCGAGGCGTCATGCATGCCGAGTTGACTGGCCCACATGCGGAGCACCTGATAGCTGGCGATCTCGTCGTGCTCGAGATGCAGCGCCACGGCGGCAAGCGCGGTGTCGCGCACCGTCGGGTCATCCGCCTCGCTGCAGGCCAGTTCGATGCAGTCCTCCAGCAATCCGCGCTTGCCCCGCGAGCCCAGCGTGCCTGCGGGAACCCCGTGTCGATCCATGATGTGCCGGAGCCGCGTGATGTGCTCGCGGGTCTCCGCCACATGCAGCCTCAGCAGCAGCCCCAGTCTTGGGGAGCGCGCGGCGGCGGCCAGTTCGGCCAGCACCTGGAGCGCATCCTTCTCCGCGGCATGCATCTCGGCCACCTGCCGCAGCAGCAGGCGACGGAGCGGTTCCTGGCGGATCGCTCCGTCGCCGGTCAGTCGCAGCGCGGGCGTGACGGTGGTCACGACGACACCGTCTTCCGTCCGTTGCCGCTCCGGATCTCGATGTGGCGGGGCTTCACGCCGCTTCGCTTGCCGACGCGGATGGTCTGGGTGCGCTGAGTTTTCAGTGGCGCGCAGACGGCCAGCCGATTAGCGGCGCCACAGGGCCCA
>RFOC01000368.1 GCA_009926815.1 Planctomycetota bacterium | reverse complement strand
GACAACTTCGACATGCGGGGCCTGCGCCTCGAGTGGAGCGAGAACAAGTCGGGGGGCTACAGCGGCGTGATCCAGCTGCGAAGCGACGTGGCGGCGCTCGCCTCGGTGCCTGCAGGCACGATCGTGACATTCATCGAGCGGAATGCGGCCGCGGGCGGGCGCAACACCGACCTGGCCGTGGACTCCTCGGCGGGCGATCGATGGATGAACATCTACACCCGTGACACGGCGGTCGTGGCCATTGGCACGAGCACCAAGCCTGCCACGACCTTCGGCAGCATCACCACGAGCAACGACCGCTGGCAACTGACCATCAAGGACTCGGCCGGCGCCGTGATTGCGGGTCCCTTCGGCGAGGGCAGCCTTGGCTACTGGCGCGGCGACGTCAGCAGCACCGACGTGTGCCGTCTGGAGGAGGATCCCTCGGGACGCATCGTCGGCTGCTCGCAGTTCGATGACTCTGGCCGCTTCAGCACCTTCGGTGCCGCGAACACGTGGGCGGACTGCCCCGATGACGGCACCGTGCATGCGCAGGACTTCTCCGGCGTACCCGCATGCGTGACCGTGTGCATGGGCGACCTGGATGGAAGCGCTGAGGTGGATCAGGGCGACGTGGCATTCGCCCTGCTGGACTACGGTCCCTGCCCCGACTGCGCATCGGACATCGACGGCAGCGGCGAGGTCGACTTCGGTGATGTGGCGCTGATCCTGTTGAGCACGGGCCCGTGCTCGTGAACCCCACCCGCGGAGGGACTTCCATGAGACGACGCGCATTCACCCTGGTCGAGTTGCTTGCGGTGATCGCCATTCTGGCCCTGCTGCTTGGCTTGCTGCTTCCCGCGATCGGCGGCGTTCGCGCGCGCGCTCGCGCCACCGTGAGCATGAGCAACCTGCGGCAGTGGGGCGTGGGATTCGGAAGCTTCAGCGCCGATCGCAAGGGCGTGCTGCCCTGGGAAGGCCTGAAGGATGCGCGCGACATGCCCACGAACCTGGCGGACCGCCAGCGCTTCTGGGCCAACGTGGTGCCGCCGCTCGTGGACCAGCCTGCCTACGCCGATCTTGCCGCGCCAGATGGGGCGGTTCCCACACCCAAGTCCGGCCAGAACATCTTCATCGATCCCGCCGCCGCCACGCCAACCGACCCGACCGGTGGTCCCTTCAACGGCTGGGCGGTGCCGGGCTCCAAGGTGAAGTTCTTCTTCTGCTACGTGCCGAACTCGCAGTTGAACAACACGCTGGAGGCGCGCATGGACGCCCTGCCGAGCGAGGATCCGCGTGCGCTCGTGAATCGGCTGGATCCGGTGTCGCGCAAGCTCAGTG
>RFOC01000367.1 GCA_009926815.1 Planctomycetota bacterium | reverse complement strand
CCCGGCGGCCCTGGCCCGGAGGCACGCCGACGAGCGCCGCCGCCGCAACCGCCAGCACCCCCGAGAGAATGTTCGCCAGGCCGAACCAGCCGATCATCTCGCGCTGCTCGAGCCGGCGGATGTAGGTCAGGGCCTGTGGTCCGTCCGGATCCCAGCCGCGGTCGGCCAGGAACGCCTGTCCCTGGCCGGAGCGGAAGAAGGCCACCGTGTCCGGGTGCTCCACCAGCCACTGCCAAGCGCCCCGCGTCAGCCACGCGCCGCACACGCCCAGCAGCACGCTGACCATGGCGCTCCACGCCAGTCGCGCCTCGGCCCTGGGATTCCGGGCCACCGCCACGGCCGCGGCCGCGGCGATCCATGCGGCCACCCAGTCCCAGCCGCGCCACCCCAGCCGAGTCGCGGACGCATCGACAAGCAGGTCCGCGGGAAGCACGACCAGCGCCGCAGCCGCGACCAGCATGGCCGCTCGCCCGGCGAAGGCGAGCAGCAGCCATGCCGAGACCGCCATCATCGCCAGATCGATGGTCAGGCTTCCCGCGGGGCCGATCCCCGCCATGGGCATGGCCTCGCTCAAGCGGTCCGCACCAAGGCCCGGATCCACGTCGAACCACAGCGTCGGCGAGATCGCCACCAGCGTGCGCAGGCTGGCCAGTGCCGCCAGCAGCGCGCCAGCGATGGCGGGACCCACTCGGCTCATGGCCGCAGGAGCCCTTCCGCCGCGGCCAGCACCGCCAGCGCCAGCAGCGTCTGCACCCCCACCAGCGCCGCCTGCCACGGCGCCAGGCTGCCCAGGCTCACGCCACCCACGCCCACCACGGCCGCCAGGGCCCAGATGAGCATCACGCTGCCGCGCCGCGAGAAGCCCCTCTGCACCAGCCGATGCGAGAGGTGCTGCTGATCCCCCACGAACGGACTCCGCCCCTGACGGATGCGAAGCACGCTGGTGGCCACCAGGTCATAGAGCGGCACCGCGAGCACGATGAGCGGCGCCAGCGCGCCGTAGCCGCGGGTGCCCAGCGCGTAGTCCGGATCCATCGGATCGCTGAAGACCAGCCGGAGCGAGATCGCCGCCAGCAGCAGCCCCAGCGGCTGGCTGCCGCCATCACCCATGAAGATGCGTGCCCCGGCGGCGGGCAGGAAGTTGAAGGTCAGGAACCCCAGCAGCGATCCGGCCAGCAGGCCGAAGAGTCCGGCCACGAACCACTGCTCGACCACGATGGCCGCCGCCATGAAGAGCATCGCCGCGATGGCGCCCACGCCACCGGCCAGGCCATCCATGTTGTCGAGGAAGTTCATCGCGTTCGCCATGGCCACCATCCACAGCG
>RFOC01000366.1 GCA_009926815.1 Planctomycetota bacterium | reverse complement strand
GGGAAGAGTTCGGAACTTCCGCCCGGCCAGTGCAGCCCAAAGGGCAGGTTCCACCGGGGCACCATGTGCAAAAAGTCGCGCACCGCGCCGATGGCCAGGCGGTCGTGCAGGTTGCCAAGGCCACCCGCCAGGACCAGTCCGATGCCCAGATGCACCTGCGTGGCCCCGGCGCGCGTCCACCACCCGAACACCATGATCGCGCCCACCACCGCCAGCACGGTGAAGGCCACGAAGACCGGACGCCGCTGCTGCCCAAGGCCAAAGACGGCGCCGTGGTTGAGCACCAGGCGGAAGTCCAGCAGGTCTCCAGGAACCACGCGGACGCCCGCGTGCCACGGCAGGCGGTAGGACGGATTGCCCGCGATCTCCTCGTACTGCAGTTCCACGGGCGCGTCGGCCACGCTCCGGAAGGCCCACCACTTCGAGACCAGGTCCGTGGCAAGCCCCGTCATGACGACCACGAGAAGGAGCGCCCAGGCGCGGGGCGACCGCCAGGCGGGCATGTCCGGACTGGTCACCGCGCCACGCCGCGCTCGACCAGGCGTGCGGCCTCGACCGTGTGCTTGGCCAGCGGATTCGCGTCCAACCTCGCCTTGGGAATGGGCTTGCCGGTGAGCTGGCACACCCCGTAGGTGCGATCCATGATGCGTTGCAGGGCCGCATCGATCTCCGCCAGCTTCTCCCGGTCGGACGCCGCCATGTTCAGGGCGAACTCCTGGTCGAAGGTGTCGGTGCCGACATCCGCCATGTGCAGCGGCATGTTGCTCAGGTTGCCGCCGCTGGAACGCAGGGCCTCGTCCTCGAGGCTGTCCACGCGGCCGATCAGTTCCGCCCGAGTCCGGAGCAGCACCTGACGGTATTGGTCCAGATCCTTGTCGGAGAGCTTGGTGCGGATGCTGGACACATCCACCTCCTCGGTCGCCTTGGGCTTGACGGCTGCGGCCGCCGCCTTGCCCTTTCGAGCCGGTGCCGCGGCGGCCTTGCCACTGAGCACGCGCACGCGGCGACCATTGACCAGCACGTAGCCCGAGGCATCGACCTTCTGGTTGACGGCCACCGCCGCCACGCTGAGCGCGGTGGCGTAGTCGATCTTGGGCGTCTTCTTGCCCTTCTCCTCCACCGGCTCCTTCTTGGGCATGGGCCGAGGCGCGTTCTTGCCGATGGGCGGAGGCGGCACCCGGTTGGGATGCTTCTTGGTCGGCGGTGGTGGCGACGTGGGCACGACCGGCGCGGCGGGCTTGGCCGCGTGGATCGGCTTCATGCCACCCGACGCCGCCTTGGTGACCTTGGCGGCCAGCTTGGCGGCAGGCTTCTTCGCGACCTTCTTGGAGGGCTTCTTGGTGGGCAC
>RFOC01000365.1 GCA_009926815.1 Planctomycetota bacterium | reverse complement strand
CGGCGCGCGGGACGCACGCAGGCGAGCGCAGATCTGCCCTGCCGATAAATCCATGCGTTCGGCGCGCGGATGCGTCAGGATTCCGGCTCCGGAACCGATCGATGGCCAGACGAACCGATACGCATCGCCGCACCGAGGGATTGCGCCGGATGGTCGCCGTCGCGACCACCGCGCCCTTTTCCTGGTATCTCGCCGGACAGGCCGCCGACGCCGTGGCGCTGTGGATGCAGCGCCTGGCGCTGGGCTGGCTGGTCTGGGAGCTTACCGGATCGGCGGCCTGGCTCGGCGCGATCAGCTTCCTCAAATTCGCGCCGACGATGCTGCTAGGCCTGTTCGGCGGCGTGCTCGCCGATCGGTTCCCGCGCGGCGGCCTTGTCGTGGCCGGTCAGGCGGTGACGGTCGCAAGCGCGCTCGGCGTGGCCGTGCTCTATTTCAGGTACGCCGCCGTCGACGAGCGTCTGGCGCCGGCGCGGGCATGGGACGCGTTGCTCTGGGTGTCGTCGGCCCGGAACAGGTTGTCGAAGCCCAGGCCAGCGGCGGCCGATCCGGTGCCGCACGACGTGTCACCCGCTGGCGGGGGCCGGTCGCTGGGCACGCAGGCCATGCCCAGCGGGAAGAAGGTCCGCTCGAACTGGATGTGGTTGTCGTTGAAGCAGATGTTGCCTTCCCAGGAGTTCTTGCCGCCGTGGATCTCCAGCGTCTTGCTGGCCGCGTAGGCCGGGCCGTTGTCCACGCCGTTCTGCACGCCACGGTTGCCGAGCACCGCGAAGCGGCTGTCGGAGGAGTTCTTCCAGTGGTTCTCGCGGCGGTTGCTCCGACGCGCCGTGGCGTTCCGGGGCACCAGCGGCATGGAGCCGTAGCTGCAGTTGCTCTTCACCTCGAGGTCGGTGGTGAAGTTCTGGTGCTGCGAGGGCGTGGGGCCGCCGGGATTCGTGCGGTCACCGTCCCAGAAGACGTCGTTCGCGGGGTTGAACTGCGTGTAGTCGTAGTTCGAGCACACGGCCACGGCACCGCTGGATTCGCTGGGGCTCACCAGCATCTGCGGCGAGAAGAGGTTCTGCGCCACGCACATGGAGTACAGGCTGGCGTGGTCGTTCTTCGCCTCGTCCTCGCCGCCCCGGCCCAGCGGTTGATCTCGCCGGGCAGCGGGAAGCGGCCCTGCTGGTTGTCGAGGCTCTTGGTGACCCAGGACTGGTGGATCTGCTTGATCTGCGTGCCGTCCTTCGTCTCGCGGGCCTTGGCGCGGGCGTTGTTCAGGGCCGGCAGCAGGATGCCCAGCAGGAGCGAGATGATGGCCATCACGACCAGAAGCTCGATGAGCGTGAATCCCTTGGTGCGACGCATGGTGT
>RFOC01000364.1 GCA_009926815.1 Planctomycetota bacterium | reverse complement strand
CTGAAGACCGCTGACGAGCACCGCCGCCGTCACGGCCGCTGCAGCGGCCAGGATGATCAGTCTCGTGGATCGCACGTCATGCCTCCAGATGCCAGCCCGTCGGGGCCCTGCGGATCATGCCGCGTCGATCGCGGCCATGTCGCGAAGGAGGATAATCGGGCCTTTCATCGGCCGTCGGCTGCCCTGCAGGTTCAGGCGTCGGGTTCGCGCACCATGGATGCGCGCCCCGAGAGCGTGGACGGCAGGGGCATGAGCCGGCCCAGGCCAAGCAGCCGGACGGAGGCGTAGGGGACCTGCACCTCGATCGCCACGGGGGCACCCGGTTCGGCGTCCGATGGCTCGGTCGGCGTGATGGTGACGGTGGCGTCGGCGATCCCGATCTCGCTGAGGGCGCTCTGGACTCGATCCTGGACCGACTGGGCCGTGGCGTTGCTCAGCACCGCGTGCCTGGCCCCGATCCGGGCCACATGGTCCAGTTGCATGGACCGAAGCACCAGCCACCCGTACTCGAAGCCGGTGAAGATGACCAGGATCACCAGCGGAAGGGCAACCGCCACTTCCACGCTCTCCGCGCCTCGACGCCTTGGTTGGCCGCGCCTCATGCCTTCCTCACGAAAATGGAGCAATACCAGCAGGCCGCGGCTGTGCCCGCCAGGATCGCTGGGGCGTACGGAAACCAGTGCTTGGGCCGCTTGCCGGACGTTGGTTCCTCCAGCCCCCTGGACGAAGCCGCTCCAGCCTTTCCACTCAGCAGGTTGGCGAATCCGACGCGGTTGAGCAGCAGGCCATGGAAGATCATCAGCGGCACGTCCCGGAGGCCGCCTCGAGCCACGGTGAGGTACATGGCCAGCAGGAAGCCCGACACGGTGACCGTGATGACCAGCACCACTGAAGGATCAAGACCCAGCCAGGAGCCGAGCGCCATCATCAGCTTGGCGTCGCCGGCACCGCCGCCCGCGAAGATGTAGGCCCCGATGAACACGAAGCCCGCAAAGACCGCGCCCGCCACGGCGTCTCCCGTGCCGGCCAGACCCCCGACCAGACCTCCGCGGGTGATGCCCGCCACCAGCAGGGGCAGGGTGAGCCAGTTGGGAATGCGCATGCTTCGAAGGTCCGTGGCCGTGGCCACCACGCAGGCCGCCAGCAGGACGGTCCAGATCCACCAAGGCACCGGAGGAACGGTGGGAAGCGTGAGGGCCAGAAGAGGGAAGGCATCCATGGCAGGTGCTCGGAGCCTGGCGCAGGCGTTTCTTCTCCGACGCCTCAAGGGTACCATGCCACTCCAGGAATCACCGGATTTCATGAGGATTTTCAAGTCCCATTCCTGTCTGTGGCGTCGAGGGATGTCGT
>RFOC01000363.1 GCA_009926815.1 Planctomycetota bacterium | reverse complement strand
GCCTCGAGGTCGTCCTTGTCCCACTCGATGATGGTGCGGTCGACCATGGTGGCCGGGCGCACGGGCACGATCTCGTCCAGGCGGCCGTGGCTCATGACGAAACCACCCACATGCTGCGAGAGGTGCCGCGGGAACCCCTCCAGTTCCGCGGCCATGCGAAGCACGCGGGCCTCGAGATCGCCCTGCACCTGCACCGGCACCGACTGGCCATGGCCCACGGCCAGCCGAGCCACGGCATCGTTGCGCCGCACCGTGCTTCGGGTGGCCACGCCGCGGTCGAGCGAAGCCTCGGGGCATGCATCGGCCTGGTCACTTCCGGTGCTCGCCGCCTCGCGAGGATCGGCCATGTGCCGGTCCACCTGCCTGGCCAGCCGATCGACCGCATCCAGCGAGAGGCCCAGGGCCTTGCCCACGTCGCGCACCGCCGAGCGGCCCCGCCAGCGGATCACCTCGGCCGTGAGCGCGGCACGGTGCCTGCCCCAGCGGCGGTAGATCCACTGGATCACCTCCTCGCGACGCTCGTGCTCGAAGTCCACGTCGATGTCGGGCGGTTCATCACGCTCGCGGCTGATGAAGCGCTCGAACAGCGTGTCCATGCGGCCGGGATCGACCGCCGTGATGCCCAGGCAGAAGCACACCGCGCTGTTGGCCGCGGCGCCGCGCCCCTGGCAGAGAATGCCCTGACCGCGGGCGAAGGCCACGATCTCGTGCACGGTGAGGAAGTAGGGCTCGTAGCGAAGCTCCTCGATCAGCGCCAGCTCATGCCGCAGCCGCGCCGACACCTCCGGCGGCACCCCGCCCGGCCATCGCTCGGCGGCTCCCTTCTGGACCAGCTCACGCAGGTGCTCGATGGGCGTCACGCCCACCGGCGCCACATCGAGCGGGTAGCGCCACCGCACCTGTTCCAGCGAGAATCCCCGGCAAACCTCGGCCACCTGCACGCCGCGATCGAGGGCCTGCGGCGCAAACTCCAGCAACGCACGCATGGCGGCGGCGGACTTGAGATGCGCCTCGTGATTGGGTGCCAACGCCGCACCGCAGGCCTCCACCGGGCGTCCCTGACGCACCGCCGTGAGCACATCGGCCAGTTCGCGGCGCCCTGGATGGTGGTACCTCGGCAGGTTGGTGGCCAGCGGCGGCACGCCCACGTGCTCGCAGATCGCCAGCACCTGCCGAAGCCGCAGCCCCTCATCCGGCAGGCCATGCCGCGCCATGGCCACCGAGAATCGATCGCCGAACACGCGAGCGAGGCCCTCGACCGCCTCCAGGAACCACTGCTCCGCCAGCGCCATGCCCGGCGGCGGCAGGATGGCGGCCATGAGACCGGCTCCGCGCACCTGCAGCGAATGCATGGATCGCTCGCCGCGGCGGTGCCCTTC
>RFOC01000362.1 GCA_009926815.1 Planctomycetota bacterium | reverse complement strand
CATGGGGATCACGGCCTGCCCGCGTGCATGCTGCAGTCCGGCGGTGAGCGCCGCCTCCTTGCCGAAGTTGCGGGAGAGGTCGATCACCCTCAGCTGGGGAATGCGCTGGGACAGCAGCCGGTCCAGGGTGCCGTCGGAACTGCCGTCGTTGACCGCGACGACCTCGAATCGATCTCCGCAGCACTGCCGCAGCACGGGCAGCACGGTGGCCAGGAAGGGCTCGATCGAGGCCTCCTCGTTCCTCATGGGAACCACGATGCTCAGCACGGGCTCGCCCGAGGCCCCGGATCCATGGGACGGGGCGTTGGGCTGCATCCGTGGAGGGTAGTGCTCCCGCGGAATGGCTGCCTCAGCGCAGGGTGCGGTTGCGGAGCAGCACGTCGTTGGGGAACCGCTCCACCAGCTCGAAGTCCGGGAGCAGCTGCAGCAGGCCGCGAAGGTCCACCTGGCCCTGATAGAGCTCGGTGTCGTTGTATTCCGTGTAGAGGAAGCGGGTGATCCGGAGCGTCTCGGTGGCGCCGGCGATCAGGTCGGCCTCGGCGCCCTGCACGTCGGCCCAGATGAAGTCCACGCGACGAAGCTTCCGCTGCGCCGCGAAGGTGTCCAGTCGCATGGTCTGCACCCGCACCGTGCTCTCGAACTTCACCCAGGGGAACACGGCCAGGTGCTTCGCGGGCTTTCGGAGCGAACCGGACTGGTCCCACGGCGGGCGTGCGGGATCCTGGTGGCCCAGGGCCGACGGATCGCCGCTGCTCACGTGGAATTCCGCCTCGCCATCGGTGGCACCCATGGCCAGCGGCCAGAGCTTCGCGCGGCTGTTGCGGATGGTGCGCTCGAAACGCGCGCGAGGCCGGGGATCCGGCTCGAACGCGTGCACGCGACACGCGGGAAAGAGCTCCAGGAAGCGGAGCACCTCATGGCCGTCGTTGCATCCGATGTCCAGGATGACCGGGTCCCGCCGGCCGATCAGCTTCACCAGTTCGGCATCGCCCAGGGGCTGCGCTCGTGGCAGGGGAAGGGGATCCATGGGATTCACGGGCGGTCAGTCGCCCGGCTTGGCGCCCGGCGCGAAGCCGCTCCGGCCCGGCGCCACGGCGGACCAGTCGCTCCAGACGTTGTTCTGTCCGAGCACCATCACCTCCATGTCGCCGTTGCTCCACAGGCGGAAGAGGCTCATGCCGTAGGGGGTGCTCTCGCTGGTGATGGAGACCACCTTGCCGCGGGCGTCCTGGCTGGGGCTTGCGGCGGGGCGGGCCGCAAGCATGAGCGGCAGGGTGGCGCCGGCGGCGAGCAGGCCGCAGGCGATCACGATGAACCGGCGGGTGCCTGACAGGCGGGGTGGTTCCATGGGCGGGCCTCCGGCGGGTATGTCGGCGGTC
>RFOC01000361.1 GCA_009926815.1 Planctomycetota bacterium | reverse complement strand
GACCCCCAGCCCAAGGCCACCAGTCCAAGATCGTGGCCGCTCTACCGCGTCGACTACAAGGATCCCAATACGACGGATCCCATTCCGGCCAGCAAGCTCCTCAATGCCATGCAGCCGGATGGCGATCCCGCCAAGGCCCGGATCACCAGCCTGGCCGTGTTCAAGGAGCGACTGTTCAAGGAAGCGCCGTTCCCGGCGACCACGGAAGTGGCCAGCGTCAATCCGCTCAAGCGAGGCATCGTGCTGCAGCGGGTGATTCGTGATCCCAGTGCCGTCACGGCGAACAGGCAGTTGCTCACCAAGAACCTCGGTCGCTGGAATGCCACCACGCGGCGATGGGAGCTGCGTTCCACGGAGGAGACGGAGGGGCTCGCGCTCGAGGTGGATCGCTTCGACGCCGATCCGGGCCTGGATCACTTCAGTGCCAAGGTCAAGGGTGTGCCGCCAGGCGGCACCGTGGAGATGTACAAGGATCCTGCCACGAACTTCGACACCAATCTGGTGACGGGTGGCCGTTTCTGGAGCGCGTGCGCCAGGATCACGCTTCCTCCCGCGGAGGACACCAGTCCCTTCCCGGGCGGAGGCCCCCGGGATCTGCCCAAGTTGCTGGGCTCGCCGCTCGGGGAACCACCCACGGGTCCTCGCCTCTCCTTCGATGAGCCCAGGGGCGTCCGCGGGTGCTTCCCGCCGTCCACCGCGACCGTCCTGGTCCGGCCGGCCTCGGATCCCTTGACGCTCTACAACCCCGGCCCCCCGGTGCAGGGCGAGACCACCACGGCACCGGCGGGGTTCCCTGGCATCATGCTCGGCAACGCCGCGGATACCACGGGTCGCGACTACTTCACCACATGGACTCGGGTGGCGCGTCACTGGAGCCGCCTCTTCGATGTCCGCATGGGCACGGTGCAGGGCCTCGGAGCGTCCACGGGCGTGTCTGGCGCACCCGCTCCCATCCTGCACCCCACTCCCGTTCCGGCAGGCGTGCAATCCAACCTGCCTGTCTGGACCTGGACCCGTCAGGGCGTGGACGGATCCTTCACCAGGGTTGGCGACGGCGACGGAAGCATTCCATGGAATCGCTCGGCGCCGCGATTCGTCTTCGCATCCAGGACCGAGCCAGATCAGATGGTGAATCCGCGCCCACCGAAGCGGATCGAGTTGACCGGCTTCAGGTCCAGCGGCGATGCCTCGGAGGCCTCGGCCGGCGAGTCGATCGAGGAGGCGGCGATGGGCGACGTGTTCCGCCTGGATGCCTCGTCGGACCCCAAGGATCCGGATCTCTGGACGCCGTCCTTCGGGAGTTCCACCTGGATGGCGGACACGGCCTCGTTCGGTTGGCTGACATCGCCAGTCTGGGCGCCGCTGCCCGATTTCGGCAGG
>RFOC01000037.1 GCA_009926815.1 Planctomycetota bacterium | reverse complement strand
GCCGCGCCCACGTCGCCACTCACGCCCCCGGAGAGCCGCAACTCCACCACGATCGCGACCGCCACCACGGCCAGCAGCCCCAGGCCCAGCCGCCAGGCCATGGAGGCGCCGCTTCGAACCGCACCCGCGCGCGACAGGCGGGCCATGACACGCCCTCGCATGTCGCGCGGCGCGGCCGTCTCGCTGCCGAGGAGGCCCATGAGCCGGTCCAGGCGCTCGCGCTCGCGGCTCATGGCGTCATCTCCTGCGCCAGGGACCTCGTGCGGAGATCGTCCCGGATGATGGTGATCATGCGGCGCCTTGCACGGAAGAGGTGGCTCTTGATCGTGCCCTCGGGAAGGCCGGACTGCCGGGCGATCTCGCCGATGCCCAGACCTTGCTGGTGGTAGAGCAGCACCGCGTCGCGCTGCGGTCCGGTGAGAGCCGCCAGCGCCAGATCCAGCGCCTTGCGAAGCAGCGTGGTCCGCTCCCGCTGCTGCACCGCGGCCACGGGACCTTCGCCCAAGCCTCCACGTCGCTCGACATGCTCGCTGTCGGAGACGGGCCTGCGGCGCCCGGCGTGGTTGAGCCAGAGCCGGCGGGCGATGGTGAAGAGCCAGGTGCTGAATCGGAACCGGTCATCGAACCGGTGCAGGTTGGCCAGCACCCGGACGAATGTCTCCTGAGCCAGGTCCTCCGCCAGTTCAGGCTGTCCGCAGAGCCGCTTCAGGTACGCCTGCAGCGGTCCCTGGAAGTGGCCCACGATGGCCTCCATGGCCGAGGCATCGCCTCGGCGGGCTCGCTGCAGGAGCTGCTGCTCGACCTGTCGGGAGGGAAGCGGCACGACGCATCAGCGTACCTGCCACCCCCCCGCCGGTTTCAACCCGTGGACGCTCGAAGCCTCAGGCCACGGCCCGCAGGCGGCGGGTGGCCGCCCGAGGCGCCTCGGCCGCGGTGACCGGCCGACCGAGCACCTGGACCAGTTCCAGAGGCGTGCGGGCGAATCGGGTCGCGCCGATCGCCTCGGCGAGGCCGTCGGCGCGATTGAACACGCCACCTCCCACGGCGATCTCCAGACCCGGATCCGCGCCGACCTCGCGAACCTGGTCGATGATCGTCCGGATGGTCGGCGCGTCCGCGGCGCTGCTGGCGAAGAGCACCAGGAAGTCAGGCCGACGACGCTGCGTCTCCTCCAGGATCTCGTCACGGGCGACGCCGCCACCGGCGAAGAGCACGGCGTACCCCGAGGCCTCCAGCAGGTCGGCCGCCATCTGTCCACCCAGGTCCTCGTTCTCGCCCGAGCCGCAGAAGAGCATGACCGTCCGGCCATTGCGCTGGGATCGCGCGTAGCCCAGCTGCACCTGGTCGACCACGCTGCGAAGCAACCGCGTGGCGTAGTTGAAGGCCAGCTGCTCGATCTGGTCATGCCGATGCAGCTTGTGCAGCGACTCGTGGATCGGCCACGCCACCTGCTCGGTGAACTGCTCGGCGGTCAGGCCACCCGAGAGCGCACGGGCGACCTGGGCACGCACGGTGGCGCGGTCACCCTGCAGCAGCGTGGGGATGAGGCTCTCGACGATCGACTCGACATGGGCGGTGGCGGGCATGGTGTCTCTTTCCATGGGCTTGGAACCTCGGGCGACTCCATCGCCTTCGGTGCGTTGTCCTTGTCCGCGCTCCTCGCGGCGGGAGTGTTTCGGCCGCCCAACGGCTGACTCGCCACCCGCGAAACGGATCGCGATATCGGAACCACGCGGACTCGTTATGCGCCATCGGAGGGCCTACCATCCGCCTCCGTGACGCCCAGAACGCCCCAAGCCTCCCCGGCGCCCGCGTGGACCCGTGAATCGCTCGAGGCGGATCCGCACCGAGCCCCGGACAAGGCCACCCGAGTGCAGGCCATGTTCGGCGCCATCGCCCACGCCTACGACCTGAACAACCGGCTGCACAGCTTCGGTCTGGACCAGTGGTGGCGACGCCGAACGGTGCGCGAGGTCGCGCGAAGGCTCGGCCGGACGGACCTGCGAGGGGCCCGCGTGCTCGACGTGGCCTGCGGCACCGGCGACCTCAGCGAGGCGTTCGCCGAGGCTGGCGCCGTGGTGACCGGCGTGGACTACACCCCGCGCATGCTCGACCTGGCGAGGCACAAGGCCCAGCGCCGCGCCTGGCGACGCGGCACCTGCGCTCCATCGTTCCTGCATGGCGACGCGACCGACCTGGATCAGCCCAAGCGCGCGTACGACGCCGTGACCATCGCCTTCGGCCTGCGCAACGTGGGCGACGTGGCGGCCGCCATGGGCGAGTTCCGTCGCGTGCTCCGACCCGGCGGCGTGCTGGCGGTGCTGGAGTTCGATCGTCCCGCCTTCGGCCCCGCCCGCTGGTTCCATCGGGTCTACACGGAACGGATCATGCCCTGGACCGCCAGCTGGATCGCCCGCGATCGAAGCGGTGCATACCACTACCTGCCCCGGAGCGTGGACACGTTCGTGGGCGGTGAAGGCATCGCGGCCGAGGCCGTGCGGGCCGGGCTCCACGATCCCCGGGTGATCCGCATGACCATGGGCACCTGTGCGCTCGTGACCGCCCGACGCGCTTCCGTATGATCGGGCCGTGCCGTTCGACGCGCTGACCTACGCCTGGAATCACCCGCAGCGGCTCGGTCCCGCCCTCTCGGGCCGTTTCGCCGCCGACTCGGGCGGACCGTGGGCCCGGCTCGATGGCAGCTTCGACCAGCTGGCCGAGGCGGTGCGGCCCATGACCGCGGCCATCGTGTGCGGCATCCGGTCGGAGGTGATGCGGATCCACGTGGACGCCAGGGAAGTGGCCGACGCGGTGGCGCGGGACGGCATCCGACTGGCGGGCTTCGCGGGGATCGATCCACTGGCCCCCGATTGGCGCGAGGACCTCCACGTGGCCATGGCGCTGGGCCTTCGCGGCGTCTGCGTGGCGCCCGCCGCGCAGGCGGTGCATCCCACCCATCCGCATGCCATGGAACTGTGGGCGGAGTGCGAGCGGCGCAACCTGCCTGTCATCGCGGCGCCGCTGGGCACGAAGCTCAACACCGGGCCGCTGGAGTTCGCGCGACCGAGCGTGTGGGACGAGCCGGCCCGCGCCTTCCCGAGGCTGCGGATCCTGATCGGCGGCTTCGGCTGGCCCTGGATCGACGAGTGCCTGGCCATGCTGAGCCGGCATCCGAACCTCTTCACCGAGACGAGCTCGCTCATCCCCACCGCGTGGCGGCTCTACGGCTCGCTGCGCGACGCGTGGGCCCTTGGCGTCCTGGACCGGGTTCTGCTGGGCAGCGCGTTCCCCTTCGCCATGCCGGCGGAGGCCGCGGAGACGGTGCTCCGGGTCAACGCGTGCGCGCCGGTGCAGGGTCCTCGCATTCCCACCGGTGCGCTTCGCGAAGTGGTCGAACGGGACTGCTTCGCGGCGCTGGGCACGCCAGGACCGCACCTGAGCGATGGCGTGGGGGTGGCGGCATGAGGCATCTGGCCCGCCCATGCCTGACGGCCTGCGTCCTGGCCCTGGCCGCCTGCTACAGCGTGCAGTGGCCGTGGACGACCACCGAACTGACCACCTCGGGCCTGGCCGACAATCCCGTCAAGGTGAGCACGGCGCCCGCCGAAGCGTGGTACATGATCGAGCCGGCGCAGATCAGCTTCTACAGCAGCGACATTCCGGCCGACCAGCTGGCCGGGGGCGGCAAGCTGAGCGGTCAGGTGGTGAACATCCAGCTGCTGTGGGACCCCAAGCCGGGCCTCACGCCGCTGGAACCCACCACCACCAACATCTCCATCCGCCTGGTGGTCTTCGCCGAAGGCGAGGTCGGCGTGTACGGCGGCGGCGGCTTCGCGTGGCCGCGCGGCAAGGCCGAGGACGGCTCCATGGGGCTGCTGCTCACCGGAAGCAACCTCTCGCTCGTGGCCCGCACCAAGGGTTTCGTGGACCTGCTCAGCCCGGCGGAGATGCTGGGCACCGTGACCGCCCGCATGGATGAGGCGCAGTCCCGCGCGCTGCGACGAGCCGCCAGCCAGGCGGTGACCAACGCCCTGGGCCAGGTGAAGTGGGTCGCGAGGCCGGCGCACGAGCCCGTGGCCATGCACGCCCGCTGATCCCCGTCACGGCGCGACCGCGAGAGAGCGCAGCAGCATGGTGGCGTGCGAGGCGGGTTCGCGGGCCGCGGGGTCCGGTTCCTCGACCACCTCCTCATGCTCCCAGCTCGCCGGGTCTCCGGCGATGCCGCCGGCCACCTCGACCCGATGCACGATGTCCCACGTGCCCACGCGCGCATCGAAGAGCATCGCCACCGCGATCGGCGGACCCGAGGCCTCCGCGCCGGACTCCTCGCGAAGCTCGCGGATCGCCGCCGCAGCGGGATCCTCGCTGCCTGCAGCGATCCACCGCCGAGAAACTCCCAGAGCCCTCCGTAGGTCAGGCTGCGCCTCGATCGCCGACCCATCAGCCAGCCTCGTGGGGAGCGGGCGAGGGACTTCACGCCCAGCGGACGCGCGGGACCGGGCCGATCCGGATGGCTGCGCCGAGCCACGGCCTGGAACCGGTAGGCGCTCTCCATCAGGTGCAGCGTCACGCCGCCATGACCGTCCCGCGAGTGCGACAGCACATGCCAGATGGCACCGTCATGCAGCCTCGGGTTCTCGCGGCAGGCCGCCTCGAACTCGCGATCGACCGCCCCAAGATCCGCGCCCGGCGGCACCCATCGGCCAGGCTCCACCAGCAGCCGGGGCGGACGGCGAAGCGGGATGAGGCGGTCGGGGTCCATGCCGCCATTGTCCACGAAGCGGAGCCGTCCGCTATGTTCCGGCGCATGAGCATCCTGAACGCGTCGGGCCAGGCGACGGAGCGGCATCCTTCGGGCCTCTTCCTGCTGTTCTTCGCGGAGATGTGGGAGCGATTCTCGTTCTACGGCATGCGAGCCCTGCTGGTCTTCTACATGACCAAGGGCTTCCTCAAGGCCGACGACACCAGGGCCTACGCGGTGTACGGGGCCTACGGCGCCCTGGTCTACGCCACGCCCTATCTCGGAGGCATGATCAGCGACCGGTTCCTTGGCGCGCGCCTGAGCGTGATCTGGGGCGGGCTGCTCATGGCGGCGGGACACCTGCTCCTGACCGTGGAGCGGGAATGGGCCTTCTTCGGCGCCCTCGGACTGCTCATCTGCGGCAACGGCTTCTTCAAGCCCAACATCAGCACCATGGTCGGCGCCCTGTACGCCCCGGGCAGCATGAAGCGCGACGCCGGGTTCACGCTCTTCTACATGGGCATCAACCTGGGCGCGGCGCTGGCCCCGCTGGTGTGCGGCTACATCGGCGAGACCTACGGCTTCCACTACGGCTTCGGCCTGGCGACCGTGGGCATGCTCACGGGCCTGGCCACCTTCGTCGCGCCGGCCGGCGTGGCGCGAGGCCTCATCCTGCTGGCGGTCGCGGGCCTGCTGGCCACCATGCTCTGGGGCGCCCGCGACAACGCGCTGCAACTGGCGCTCAACGCGCCGGTCGCGCTGGCCCTCCTGGCCGCGGGCCTGGTCAGCTTCATCCGGCTCTCCGAGGGCAGCGTGCCCGCACATGTGGGCCGGGCCCCGGGACGCCTGGGCCAGGGCCCGCTGCTGGTCACCGTGGTCGCCACGCTGGTCGCGGTGCCGCTCATGGCGACGCTCACCAGCAGGACCGGGATGGCCACGTGGCTGCTCAACGCGGTCGGCATCCTGGCCTTCGGATCGATCCTCTGGGGCGCGATGAGGTCGGACCGCGTGGAGCGAGACCGGCTGATCGTGGTGGTGGTGCTCTGCTTCTTCAGCATGCTCTTCTGGGCCTTCTTCGAGCAGGCCGGGAGCAGCGTGAACAACTTCACCGATCGCAACGTGAGCCGCGTGGTGGGCACCACGCCCGTGGAGACCGGAAAGCGATACGAGCTCGTCCCGGTCACCCAGGAGTTCCTCGGCCATGAGGTGGCCGGCCGCACCTGGACGCTGGCGGACATCGACCAGGCCGAGAAGGCGAGAACCGCCGCGTCCACCATCCCGGGCGCTCCGGGCGACGCGGGCTTCGTCAGCTTCACCGCGAGCGAGGCGAACGCGAAGGCCGGTCTGGCGGTGGGTGGCTCCGAGATCAAGGCCAGCGTCTTCCAGGCCGCCAATCCCATGCTCATCCTGATCTTCGGCCTGCCCTTCACCCTGCTGTGGGGCTGGCTGGGCGCCCGTGGACGCGATCCAAGCGCGCCCGTGAAGTTCGCGCTGGGCATCCTGCAGCTCTCGGCGGGCTTCGGCGCCCTGTGGATGGGGGCCGTGAACGCCGACAGCCACGGCATGGTGGCGATCGGCTGGCTCATCCTGAGCTACCTGCTGCAGACCACCGGCGAACTCTGCCTCTCGCCGGTGGGCCTGTCGCTGGTCACGCGCCTCTCCCCGGTGCGCATGGTCAGCACCATCATGGGCGCCTGGTTCCTGGCCACCAGTTTCAGTCACCTGCTTGCCGCCGCCATCGCCCGGGCCACCGCCGTCTCGGGCGAGGGCGAGGCACCCGCCCTGCCGCTGGCCGGACTGGCCGCCTACCGCGAGGTGTTCGGGTTCATCACCATCGCGGCCGCGGTCTCGGCGCTGGCGCTGTTCGTGATCGCCCCCAGACTCCGCCGCATGATGCACGAGGAGACGCTGGCCGCGCCGTCGGGCCACTGAGGCCCCGGGTCACTTCACGAAGGTGAGCGTGGCCGGATCCTTCCGCACGCCGGGGAAGGCCAGCACGCGGTTGTGCATGCTCACGTAGACCCCCGGCGGCAGGATCTGCACCGCCAGCAGCGCCTCGGTCAGGTTCTGCGTGGCATCGGTGCGACGCAGCTCGAAGGGACGCATGGCGCCGGTGAAGACCACGGGAACCCGCGGCCCACCCGCCGCCGTCAGTCGCTCCAGCGTGGCCTCGCCGCTCTGCGCCAGCCGATCGGTGCCGTGCACCACCACCACGCCCGCATGGTCGCGCTGCTGCCGCTCCACCTCGTCGGCGATGCGCCCATGGTCGGCGGCCGTCATCTCCAGGCTGTCCTTGTTCATGAGCGCCACGCGGGTGATGCCGTCGGTGCCCCGCAGCTCGAGCTGCGCCAGCATGACGTCGAGCACGCTCACTCGATTGCTGAGCGTGCCGCCGAGTTCCTCGTAGGTCTTCTCGATGGTGCCGCCGGTGCTGATGAGGGCGATTCGGGCCATGGGCGGCGAAGGGTACCGCCCCGAGCCTCAGGTTCCCCAGAGCAGCAGCATGGCGCCAATGTCGCCCGCGTCGATGGTGCCGTTGCCGTCCAGGTCGCCCCGGCCCGGTTGCCCGAAGCCCAGCAGCAGTGCGCCCAGGTCGCCCGCGTCCACGGTGCCATTGCCATCGAGGTCGGCCACGGTCCGGGCCTGACGCGTGGTGCCTGATCCGGCGGGACCCCACACCTCGGCGGCAAGGTCGGCACGATCCGCCAGATGGACCAGCAGGAAACCCGCCACCTCGCGCCGCACGATCGCCAGCTGGGCGGCTCGGGTGATGGAGCCGCTGTCGCAGAACAGGATGGCGGTGTCGATGAAGCCGCAGTGCGAGCCGCCGGTGATCGAGAGCAGCTGCGACTCGCCGGAAAGATTCGCGAACATGGGATCGGCGGTGGTCGGCGGCACGATGGTGTCCTGGCTCGCGACGACCAGCCGGGTCGGACAGTGGACCGAGGCGGAGGCGGTCACCGAACTCGGATTCGTGTCCGCCGCCGCCATGGGCACGGCCGCGCGGATGCGCGGATCCTGCGCCGCGGCCAGCAGCGAGCAGCCGCCTCCCATGGAGTGCCCCATGACGCCCCTTCGGTCAGCGTCGATCGAACCGAACCAGGGCGAGCCGGCGCGGACCGACTCCGCCGCAAGCCAGTCCATCGACGCCACCAGGTCCGCGGCGAGTGCCGAGTGACTGGGCGACAGGCCGCCCTGCGTCTGGGGCAGGATCACCACGAAGCCCCAGGACGCCAGATGCGCCGACGTGGACACGTAGCGATCCACCGTGGTCACGAAGCCGTGGCCGAACGCCACCACTGGACAGGCGCCGGCGGCGGGATCGAACGGCGATCCCAGGGTCGACGCGGTGGCCGGATAGTGCATGGTGGCCGCGAAGGTCGAGCCACCGGAACGAACCACGGTGACATCGCGGCGGGACGCCGTGAAGGGACCCGGCTGGGCCAGGTCCGCGGCCGGCGATCGCCCGACGCACGCGGCGAGCACCAGGGCCAGCAGCGACACTCGACCTCGGAGGGCCTCCGGAAGCATGGGCGCAGACTAGGGTCCGCGCACCGAACCACCAAGCCCCCACGCCTGATTTTCCAGGCCTCAGCCCTCCACCAGGGCCTGCTCGGGAGCCAGGCACACCCCCGCCGGCCCATCCTGGCAGCATCGCCACTGCACGAGCAGGCGCAGCGGCCGCGGCGCCGGCCGAGGCATGATCAGGCGGATCGGCACGACCACCTCGCCGCGATGACCACGAACGCCATCCTGCACCCGGGGCTCGGGCCAGTCCAGCGCGATCCGGACCCCGGTGTCCCGCGGCTGCACCTCGATCGACGACGCGCCTGGCTCGGCCGGCACGTGATGTCCCGGCGCGATCCCAAGTCGCAACTCGAAGCGATCACCCTCGCGATCCACCGCGACCAGTTCCACCCGCACCGGTCCTGCCCGCCTGCCACCGGGCACCCGCTCGGGCCAGCCGTCCCGGAGCGCCTGGGCCGCCAGCAGGCTCATGGGCGAACTGGTCGGTCGACCGGCCACTTCGCCGCTCGCCCGTTCAAGCGCCGCATGCGCCCGCTCCGCGCACACCGCATCACCCCCCTGCGCCGCGAGCATCACCATGGCCAGCGTCACCGCGCCCGCGCCGCTGGGCATGGCTCCGTCGTCCACGCCTCCCACGTGCGTGAAGCGACCCGCCTCGTCCGCCGCGGCCTCCACCCAGCCATCCTCCTCGCTCCAGCACCTGCGCCACGCATCCTGCAGCAGGTTCCCGGCGGCCTCGCGCCAGGTCGCGTCACCGGTGGACCGATGCAGCGCAAGCAGGCCCATCGCCAGGCAGCCGTGATCCTCCAGGTAGGCCGGCCCGCTCACGTCCCCGTCGCGCCACGAGCGGGCCAGGCCGCCTTCCGGCATCCGCAGCGATCGCAGCACGAAATGGGCCGCGTCCGACGCCGCAGCCACCAGTTCGGGCCGCTCCAGCGACACGCCAGCCTCGGCAAGCCCCTCGATGGCGAGACCGTTCCATGCCGCGATGATCGCGGTGTCGCGGAAGGGCTGGGGCCGCATCGCCCTCGCCGCCAGCATGGCCGAGCGGACCCTCGCCAGCGCCTGCCACCAGGGCGCCTCGAAGCAGCCGGCACGCGCGGCCAGCACCTCGGGCCGAGCCTCCAGCGTGAGCACCCAAGCGGGCGCATCCTCCGGATGGTGCGGATCCCGGAAGTTCGCCGATCGGTCCAGCCCGAAGGCCTGCATGGCCATCGGCCCGTGCGCCTCGCACGCCCCTTCCCGCAACGCGGTCTCCACCTCGGCCGGTGTCCAGACGTGCGCCCCGCCCTCGCGACCTCCGGCGTCGGCATCCAGGGCCGCCGCGAAGGCGCCGCCGGGCTCGCGCATCACGCCCACCAGGAAGTCCGCCAGTTCACCGGCCACGCGCCGGAGGAATGGATCGCCGCTCGCGGCACTCGCATAGAGCGTGAGCAACTGCCCCTGGTCGTAGAGCATCTTCTCGAAGTGCGGCACGGTCCAGGTGGCGTCGACCGCGTACCGGTGGAAGCCGCCGTCGAGCTGGTCGCGCACCCCACCCATGGCCATCCGCTCCAGCGAGCGATGCACCACGTCGTCCGCCGCCGGATCCGCCCGCCTGGCCTGCAGGAAGCGGAGCAGCGAGGGCTGCGGGAACTTGGGCGCCCCGCCGAATCCGCCGTGCACCCGATCGTGGAACCCGATCAGGGCCTGCGCCGCCAGCCGTTCCACCCCCTCGTCCAGCGGTCGACGATCGGTCGAGAGGCGCATCTCGGCGCGGATGAGACGGCCCAGTTCGGCCGCCTGCGCCTCCACCTTCTCGCGACGGTCCCTCCACGCGAGCGCCAGTTGCTGGAGCAATTCCGGAAACGAGACCCGGCCATGGGCCGGCACGGGCGGGAAGTAGGTGCCCGCGAAGAACGGCTGCAGCGTGCGCGGCTCCAGGAAGACGTGCAGCGGCCAGCCGCCGCTCGGGCGACCCTCGGTGAGCGCCGTGAACACCTGACACGCCTGCATCCAGATCGCGTCCAGGTCCGGGCGCTCCTCGCGGTCCACCTTCACGCAGGTGAACAGCTCGCCCATGCGGGCGGCGATGCCCGGATCCTCGAAGCACTCGCGCTCCATCACGTGGCACCAGTGGCAGGTGCTGTAGCCGACGCTCACCAGCAGCGGCACGTCGCGTCGCCGCGCATCGGCGATCGCTCCCTGGCCCCACGGCCACCAGGGCACCGGATTCCCGGCGTGCTGCCGCAGGTAGGCGCTTCGAACCGCGCCGAGCCGGTTGCGTGCGTCGGTCGGGCCCACGGTCACAGCACCCGGGTGGCGCGCGGATAGCTGCCCAGGACCTGGATGGAGGCCACGTGCGCCTGGGCCCGGACCATGGCCCGCTGCACCCGATCGTCACGCTCATGGGCATTCACGTCCACGAAGAACGTGTAGCTGAAGTTCTCGCGCTGACTCGGTCGCTTGTCCAGGTGGCCCAGGTTCAGGCCCTCGTCACGGAAGGCCACCAGCACGTCCACCAGCGCGCCCGGACGATCGGCGGTGGTGAACATGAGCGTGGTGCGATCGTCACCGCTGGGCTGGGCACTCTCCCGGCCCAGGACCAGGAACCGCGTGATGTTGTTGGGGCGATCCTCGATCCCCTCGAAGAGCACGTGGAGGCCGAACACCTGCCCGGCCAGGGCGCCTCCGATGGCCGCGGTGGACGGATCCCGCAGCGCCTCCTCCGCCGCCGCCGCGGTGCTGGACATGGGCACCAGCTGCACGCCCGGGAAGCGCCGCTGCAGCCAGCGTCGGCACTGGGCGAAGACCTCGCCGCGCGAGGCGATGCGTCGGATGCCCTCCGGCGGTCCGGATCCCAGCAGGCACTGCTTCACCAGGATCATGGTCTCGGCGCAGATGCGCACGCTGAAGGACTGGAACGCGTCGAGCGTGTCCAGGATCGCGCCACCGATGGCGTTCTCGTACGGGACCAGCCCGTGGTGGCACCGGCCCTTCTGCACCTCCTCGAACACCGCATCGATGCCCTCGAGTTCCGCCAGTTCCACGCTGCTGCCGAAGTGGCGCACCGCGGCGAGATGGCTGAAGGTGCCACGCGGACCCAGGAAGCCCACGCGCAGCGGCAGTTCCAGCCCGAACGAGCCGCTCATGAGCTCTCGCCAGATCGCCTCGATGGTTCGATCGGAGAGCGGGCGGTGATCCATGGCCAGCAGGCGGTCGAGCACCTCCTTCTCGCGGTGCGGCGCGTAGATCGGGATGCCCTTGTCGCGCTTGGCCTTGCCCACCTCCACCACGATGCCCGCACGCTGCCGCAGCAGGTCAAGGATGCGGCCATCCAGGTCGTCGATGCGGGCCCGAAGGCTGGGAAGGCCACTTTCCGGTGGGGGCTGGGTCATGACTGGCGGCGAAGATAGCGGTCTGCCGATAGGGCTCCCATGGAGGTCACCGCCGCCATCCCCGTCTGGCTTGGGCCCGTGATCGCCATGGCGATCGGCGGCGTGCTCTGGGCCTTCGGTGCACGCGTGGCCAGGCACGCCGTGCTCGCGGTTGGATTCGCCGCCGGCGTGCCCTGCGGCGCGGTGGTCGCGGCGTGGCTGGACTGGTCGCTGCTGCCGGGGGTGGTTGGCGCGGTGCTTGGCGCCTTCGCCGGCCTGCTGCTCGCCCGCGTGAGCTACCGGCTCATGCTGATCGCCATCATCACGTGTGCCGCGGGCCTGATCGGTGCCGTCATCGGTGCCGCCGTGGTCGATGGTGGACTGGCGGCCGCCAGCGGCGAGCGATCGGTCACCGCCGCCAGGGCCCGCGCCGCGGAACTCGCCGAGACCGTCGCCCGCGAGGTGCGGAGCGAGTCATCCGAGGCGTCGCCCGCCGCGGCGTCCTGGGAGGCGTCGCGCCGCTTCTGGTCCACGCTGGATGGACCCGAGCGGACGCTGGTGCTCGCCGCCACGCTCGCCTGCGCCGTCGGTGGACTCGCGATGGGCATCTTCCTCTCCTCCATGGCCGAGGTCGCCGCCACCTCGGTGCTGGGCAGCATCCTGCTCTCCTGGGGACTGGCCCAGACGCTCGGGGCCTCGGGTCCCAGCGCCGCGGCCTGGTCGCTGGCCACCGTGGTGCTGGCCACGGCCGGCATGGCGGTGCAGTCGCTGGGCCGCTCGTCGACCCGGGCGGAGCCGCCCGCCTCGCCCTCCCCGGCAGGCTGACGCCGCGCGTCGCTTCTGCCACACTGCCCGCATGGATGACTTCGCGTTCCGCGACGGAGCCCTGCAGGTGGAGGGCGTGAGCCTCTCCCGCCTGGCGGACCGCGCGGGAACACCCACCTTCGTGTACAGCGCGGCCACGCTTCGACGCCACGTGCGGACCCTGACGCACGCCTTCGCCGAACTGGATCCGCTGGTGTGCTTCAGCGTGAAGAGCTCACCCAACCTGGGCGTGCTGCGGACGGTGGCGGAGGCAGGCTGCGGCATGGATGTGGTCAGTCCCGGCGAGCTGCAGCGGGCCCTGGCGGTGGGCGTGCCCGCGTCCCGGCTGGCCTACGCGGGCGTGGGCAAGACGCGGCAGGCGATCGAGGAGGCGGTCACGCTGGGCGTGGGCTGCATCAACATCGAGAGCGCCGAGGAACTGGAGCTGGTGGCCCGCGTCTGCGCGGACCTGCGAAGGGCCGCTTCCCTGGCCCTTCGCGTGAACCCGGACGTGGATGCGGGCACGCATCGCCACACCACCACCGGCGTG
>RFOC01000360.1 GCA_009926815.1 Planctomycetota bacterium | reverse complement strand
ACCCACGAGGCCTTGTAGGCCGAGACGCCGTAGACGCTGGCCACGATGTCCGTGGACTGGCTCGCCTTGATGTAGACATCAAGCACGGCGTAGGTCTTGGCTCCATCCACCACCAGGTAGGCGTCGCTGTACAAGCGAGTGCCTTCCACGGTCGCCGGCACCGCCTGCGCCACCAGACTGGTCACCGGCTGGATGAGCGACCCCGGCAGCGGGCCGGCCGCCAAGGTCAGCAGGCCAAGGCCGCCGGCGGCGGCACAGGCCGCAGCGCGGCTCAGTCGCGGCTCGCGGGGCTTGTTCCGGGTTGGCAGGCCCCCAGCCATGCGGATTGGATTCTCCGTGGGTGGCGTCATGCGTCATGCGGACTGCCCGAACTTGAGCAGGATCTCGGCCAGGTCACCGCCCGTGATGCGGCCGTCGCCGTCCAGATCGCCCCAGGCGGGGGTCTGGTCCCACAGCGTGAGCAGGGCGCCGATGTCGCCCGCGTCGATCACGCCGTTCAGATCCAGATCGCAGCCGCGTCGCTCGCAGGAGTCCAGCTTGCCGTCGTTGTCGGTGTCGGTGGTGGCGTTGCGCTCGCAGCGGTCGGCTGTGCCGTTGGAGTTGCAGTCGGTGTCGGTGGGGCCCACAGCACAGGGGTTGCAGTTGTTTGGTGTCGCGAATTCCAGCGTCGTGGTGGATCGATAGGCCACGTTGGTGCCGCCACCGGTCGAGCTGCTTGCTCCCGTGTTGAGCACGGTCATGCAAAGCTTGATGGTGACGGTGGGGGTGACGCCAGGGGCGACATCCGCCAGATCAATGCTCAGCCGGGCGATCATGAAGTGATTGTCGAGGGACTGGCCCGGGTTGATGCCGTTGGCCGCAATGTTGCAGGTGGTCTTGGCCACGTTCGAGGCGCCGTTGTAAAAGCCCACCACGCAGTAAGGGTTGGTGGCCGCAATTGCGCCCACACTGGGGTACCAGCCAGGACCATTGCCGGTGCTGGCACCCGTGATTCTGCACGGGTTTACTGAATTGAAGTTGCTGAAGCCCGGATCGGCCGTGAGGGCGATCAGGGTTCCGCCGTCACCGTCGTTGGACTGGGTCCGCAGGCCCATGGTCAAGAAACTGTCCCAGCTGGCGCCAGCGGCGTCCGTGTAGGTGGGGTTCCAGCTGCTGTTGCCGGCGTGTCTGAAACAAATGCCCTGATTCTGCACCCACGAGGCCTTGTAGGTCGAGACGCCGCAGACGCTGGCCACGATATCGGTGGCCTGGGTCGCCCGAATGTAGACATCGAGCACGGAGTAGGTCTTGGCCCCATCCGTCACCAGGTAAGCATCGCCGTACACGCGAGTGCCTTCGACCACGGCAGGCACGGCCTGCGCCACCAGACTGGTCACCGGCTGGAT
>RFOC01000359.1 GCA_009926815.1 Planctomycetota bacterium | reverse complement strand
GTCGTACATGAGGCAGTTGATGAACTTCGCCACCGTGGTGTCCTGGTAGCGGGGGTCGGGCTGAAGCTGCTTCTCGCTGTGCGTGATACGTCCGCCCATGGCGGTCCTCCTTGTGGCTCGGCGATTCCCCGTGAAATCTCTCGTTCACCGCGGGTCGGGCGACATGCCCGGAGGTCGAAGCCCGCGATTACTTGCCGAAGTCGGTTGTGACGCCGTGGCCGGCGCCGGATGCGTCCAGTGAAATCAGGTCACTTCTTCTTCGCGGCCGCGGCGGCCTTCTTCTTCACGCCGTAGAGCGAGCGGCCCTTCTTGCGGCCATCCACGCCCAGGCAGTCCAGGGTGCCGCGCACCACGTGGTAGCGAACGCCGGGCAGGTCGCGGACGCGGCCGCCGCGCACGAGCACGATGCTGTGCTCCTGCAGGTTGTGGCCCTCGCCGCCGATGTAGGCGGTGACTTCCTTGCCGTTGCTCAATCGCACGCGGCACACCTTGCGAAGCGCCGAGTTGGGCTTCTTCGGGGTGACGGTCTTCACCTGCAGGCAGACGCCGCGCTTCTGCGGGCACCGGGCCAGGTCCTTGACCTTGCTCTTGGCGGGCTTGTCGCGGCGGGGGTGGCGAACGAGCTGATTGATCGTGGGCATGCGGAGTCCTGGTGCAGGTGAAACTGGCCCCACAGGGCCGGATCGGCGAGTCTAGCGGAACCCGGGGCCCATCCGCAAGGCGTCTGCCCGTGCGTTGGACGGACTCGCATCCGGGATTTGGGCTTGAAATGGGGCCTCAACCGCCTCAGCCACCCCGAATCGCCTGAATGGCCGCAACCGCCAGGGCGTCGCAACGCGTGTTTTCGGGGTGCTCGTTGTGACCCCGGATCCACTCCGGGGCCAGGCGGTGGGTCTGCCGAAGGGCATCCAGCCGCTTCCAGAGATCGTCGTTCTTCACCGGCTTCTTCGCGGCCGTCCGCCATCCGCGGGCCTTCCATCCATCCAGCCATTCCTTCAGGCCCTTCACCACATATTCACTGTCGGAGACCAGCCGCACGGTGGCCGGGGCGGGAATCGATTCAAGCCCCTGGATCACCGCGAGCATCTCCATCCGGTTGTTGGTGGTGGCCGGCTCCCCCCCGCTCCGCTCCAGGTCGCCCTCGATGCCAGGTCCGCGAAGGACGAAGGCCCAGCCCCCGGGCCCCGGGTTGCCGGAGCAGGCGCCATCGGTGAACAACTCGTAGCGGGACATCGGCGCGAGTCTACGGGTCGGGTTGCAACCCACCGGCTGCCGAGCCAGGCGTCCGGACATGGCTCGGGAAGGTTATTTGACACTTCATCACCTTGACATCAACGTGGATTTGGCTACCTTGCGGGGTTCCCCTGAGGCGAAAACCTCCGGGCAA
>RFOC01000358.1 GCA_009926815.1 Planctomycetota bacterium | reverse complement strand
CGGCACCACGCTCGCAACCAGGCTCGAACCCGAGGCTCCGAACCAGGTGCTGCCGCTGACCACGGCCACGTTCCAGCTCAGGCCGCCGCCCAGGGTCGGCAGGTCGGTCGGGCCGCTGACGCTGATGCTGCCAGTGGTTTGGGCGATCGTGAACGTGTCGCCGTAGATCGGCGCGAAACCGTTGGTCAGGCGAAGTCCCAACGTGCCCTCCACGTTCAGGTTGCCGCTGATCAGCAGCACGTCGTAGTCGGTCGGGCCGCTCGGAAGGGTCGCGTTGCGGCCTGCGATCTCGAAATTCACGGTGGCCGACGAGCGCACCCGCACGCTGCTGGTGAAGGTCACCACGCCCGGCGAATTGCCCGGCTCCAGCGTGATGGCCCTGTCGCCCGTGTCGAATCCGCCGTAGGTGCCGGTGAGGATGTGCAGAACGTCGCCGTCATGCACCAGCACGTTGCCGAGCGCATCCTGCACGGTGAAGAAGTCGGGGTTGCCGCTGTCGCCGACGGTCCAGAGACCGGCCGAGGCGATGTTGGTGGCGGCGAGAACCAGGGAAACGGAAGCGAGGGATCGGAACATTGGGAACTCCAGGGGGAAGGGGAGAACTCGAACTGTCGGGTCGTCTCCAGCAGACGGCCCTTCACCCAGAGAAACGAAAAGCGACGTCGCCGCACGTCACGGAAAACGAACATTTCCCTGCGGGCCCGATCAGGGGCCCGAAGTCGACACGATGGCCAATAACAACGCCTTCGCGGGCGTTCGAATGGCCTATGGACCTCCCGTCCGCATGGGGAAACGCAATGCAGGCTCGAGGCCTGTCACGGAATGCGGTCGGATTCTCGATTCGGTACCGGCGCGACGGTCTGGATGGTGCCGGTTCAGGCTCCGCCGCTGATCAGCTCTCGCGGGCTGGCGGCCAGCAGGCGCCGGGCCGACGGCCACGCCGCCGCCAAGGCCAGCAGCAGCACCGTCGCCACGCCGCCGAGCCAGGCCAGCAGCGGAAAGACGGCGTCCAGATTCAGGCCGACCATGTCGGCGAACAGCACGCGCCCCGACCACGCCAGTTCCCAGCCCAGCCCCGTGCCCGCCAGCACGGCCGTGATCGCCACGAGCGTGGCCTCGCCAAGCACCAGCCCAAGCAGGGCGGCGCGACCCGCCCCGATGGCTCGCAGCACGCCGAGCTCGCCGCGGCGGCCCTGCACCTGGGCGGCGATCACGCTTCCCACGCCGAGCGAGGCCACGAGCAGCGCCGCGAAGGCCACCGTGCCGCTCACGCCGAGCACCAGGCGGCCCACGTCGTCGATCGCCGCTCGGATCGCCCTTCCGCTGGCGAAGATCGCGCCCGGCACCGCATCGCCCACGCGCGCGGCGAGCGCCTCGTCGCTGGCGGCGC
>RFOC01000357.1 GCA_009926815.1 Planctomycetota bacterium | reverse complement strand
GGTCGGAGATCCAGCATGCCTGAGACCATGTCGCCCCCGGAAGTCCGCACCGAGATCGCCGCCGACATCGACCATGTCTGCCTGCTGATCCCGCCCTTGTGGGAACTCGATGGCTTCGTCGCCGTGAATCCATTCCTCGGCTTCGGATCGGTGCCGGTCGACGAGGCCGCCCGTGCCATGGCGGATGCCATGGATGCGCAGGTGTTGCCACCCATGTCCCACTTCCGTCGCCTCTGGAGGCAGGGCGAATTCAGCGACGCTGATCTGGAGAATGTCGCCGAGGCGATCGGCATCGGCGTGATCCACCTGCGGGCCATGCTCAGCGGCGAGGCGGCCATGCCCATGCGCCTGCGGGAACCCGTGCTGACCCAGGCCGAGCGGATCGACCGGAAGGAGGGCACCGAGTGGGAGACGAGCCTTCGGGAGCATGTCGCCACCTGGTGCGCCGTGTTCGCATGCGCGCGGCGCGAAGGCCACACCAGGGATGCCGGCCTGTTCGCGGGCTGGCTGGCCGATGCCGCCATGGATCGTTCGCTTGAGGTGACCGGGTTGTCGGGTTGGCGTCGCTGGGTCGCCGGACTGCCGCGTGATCCCATGCAGGCGATCCAGCGGATGCTGGACCGGCTGGGGACGCCAGCGTGGCAGCGTCAGGCCTATCTCTATCGTCTGCTTTCGGGCGTGCACGGCTGGGCCTCGCAGGCCCGTCGCTGGGCCTGGGCCATCGACCGAGACGATCCCGGCCTGGTGCGTGAGATCCTGGCGGTGCGCATCTGCCTGGATGCGGCCGTCCTGGAGCTGGCGCCGCTGGCCCATCCATGTCCGGCGACCGGGATTCGCCCGGTGGCCGTGGAGGACGAGCGCATCCGCCTGGCGCTGCAGGACGCGCTGGAGAACGCGAAGGCTCGCGCGTTTGCCGGCAGATTCCTTGCGCCCGTCCGCACGCCCCCGACTCGGCCGGCCCTGCAGGCCGCGTTCTGCATCGATGTGCGGTCCGAGGTGCTTCGTCGTCATCTCGAGGCGGCGTGCGAGGGACTGGAGACGATCGGCTTCGCGGGCTTCTTCGGCGTGGCCATGCGATGGCATGGTCGCGGCGGTTCCGGGGACCGCTGCCCCGTGCTGCTGCGACCCACGGTGCACATGCATGAGGCGTCCCGCGGTTCGAGGCGATCCGAGGGGTCGCTGCAGGCGTCGCTGCTGCGCGCGCCCGGCGCGTCCTTCCCGTCGGTGGAGGTGCTCGGGCTCGGCGCGCTGGTCACGCTGGTGCGGCGGGCACTGCGTGCGCTGGGCATGCGAGGCCGTCCTGAGGCGATCGTTCCTCTGGAGGGAGTGCTTGAACGATCGATCGATGGCGCCACGCAGGTGGAGATGGCGGCCACCATCCTGGCGGGCATGAGTCTTCGGGACCGCTTGG
>RFOC01000356.1 GCA_009926815.1 Planctomycetota bacterium | reverse complement strand
TGCGCATGCTGGAACTGGTGACGCGGGCTCGCCAGGCGGACCTGACGGCCGTGGATGCCGTGCTTGCCTCGCTGGAGCCGATGGCGCCGAGCGACTGGCAGCGGCTGCACGGCTGGCTGGTGGGCGCGCCGGAGATGGAGCACGCGTCGTACGCCGAATTCGTGCGCTCGCTGGACCGCAAGCGACGACGACAGACGCGGGTGCCCTCGGCCCGCCGACTCACCCCCATGCTGGCCATCGCGATGGTGTCCTCGCTGGCGGCGCTGCTGCTGCTGGCGTGGCGACTGACGCCGCTTCCGGCGCACCAGACGAACAGGCAGGCGATCGAGGCGACGCTGTCCGGCCGCTGGTCGGACGCCATGCGTGCCCTGCCCCACGCCTGGGCTGACCGCACGGAGCAGGCACGCACGGCCCTGGCCGCGCACGCCTCGCCCGAGATGGCCACGCGGATCACCGCATCCATGAATGCGCTGGACCAGGCGCTGGATCAGGCGGCCGATTCGCCGCGAGCGCCCTCGCTGGCCAGGCAACTGGTCGGACCGCTGGGCTCCGCCCAGGATCTCCGCCGCCTGGCCCGGGGCGTGAAGGCATGGCGAGAGAGCCCGTGGCTCTCCATGGCCACGTGGAGCGACGACCGCGCGGCGGACTGGACGCCTCAGGGCGATGCGCTCTTCGCGTGGCGCACGCTGCTTCGCCATGCGCCCCTGACCGCATGGCTGCCCGGCTGGTTCGGCGGCGATTTCCGCGTCGATCCGCTGACGGAACCCGCGGTCAGCGTGCGCGAAGTCGCGCAGGAGCAGGATGCACGCACCCTTCGCGTCCAGGTGGGATCCTCCAGTTGGCCCCTGACCACCCGTCGCGTGGGCCGGCACTGGGTGCCGACGGGCATGGTGGATCGGTGGGGCCTGTGGCAGGTGGCGCTGGATCCGGCCACCTGCGACGCATCACTGGCCCGCCTCGACGAGGAGCGATGGATCGCGGGTCTGGACGCGGTGACGGCGTGGGTGAACTCGTGGATCCAGTCCACGGGAACCCCGGCACCCTCCCTGACCGAACTTCCCTGGTGGGTGCCATGAGCCGGACTCTTCCTGCATGCCTGATGCTGCTTCTGGCGGTGGCTGCATGGAGTTGCAAGGCCGAGCCGCCGCCTGCGGCTTCCCCTGACGACGCACCGCTGAAGGCCAACCCGCGAAACGCAACGACAGCGCCCAAGGCACGATCCGCGTCGCAGGCCATCGAGAAGAGTGGAACGCCAGCGGCAGCGGGTGGTGGAGCAGCAGGCGGTTCGGGCAAGGGTTCGGGAGGCGGGAGTGGGAGTGGCTCCGGCTCGGGCTCCGGCTCGGGCTCCGGCTCTGGCTCTGGCTCTGGCTCTGGCTCTGGCTCTGGCTCTGGCTCTGGCTCTGGCTCTGGCTCTGGCTCTGG
>RFOC01000355.1 GCA_009926815.1 Planctomycetota bacterium | reverse complement strand
CGGTCGAGGGCGCGCGTGCGGGTCACGAGCGCGGCGCGGTCGGGCGCCGAGATCACCGCCTCCACCAGCCGGTCGATCGCCTCGTTCCTGAGCCCCGCGAGGTTGCCGGAGCCGTTCTGGCCCGGGGAAGTCGCGAGGTTGACATTGTTTGCGCCGAAGAACTGCTGGTAGGCCAGCGTGACGGCGTACTGCCAGCTCGGGTCGCCGATGTGGCCGCCGAACTCGAGCTTGGCGCGACGCACTTCGAATCCGTAGGCAGCCTTGCTGACGCCCGTGGAGTTGAAGGTCGAGGTGCCGACCGTGCTGTTCGTCATGTCCCGGGTGCTCATCCAGCTGTACGCCCAGCGGGTCTGCACCTGGCCGTTCATCTGCAGCTTGAAGTTGCCATCCGGGCTGCTGATGAAGAAGCCGTTGTTGTAGCCGCTGCTCGACTGCGCAGCCTGGAGGCTGGAGCGAGTGTCGGCGTCAGCGAGAACGTCCTGAACGACCGCGCGAATCTCGGTGGCGCGCTGCTCGGTGAGCCACTTGTCACCGTTGGCGGCCTTGAGCTCGGCGATTTCCTTCTTCAGGGTTGCGATTTCGGTCATCGCATCGGTGCCACCGTCGACGGACGAGGCGAAGGCCGAACCGGCCAGCGCAGTGCCCGCGAGGAGACCAACAAACTTCGTCAGACTCATGTGAGTGCTCCTATCTAGAACTTTCGGCCGTGACCATGACCCTTGGTCCGTGCCGTGCGTCATCCACCCAGCCGTCTACGTCCCTGCCCCGACAGGCAGAGACCGGTGGGCGTTCCCTCTATCGGTCCCTCGGGACCGGGAGGTTGAGGGGCAGATGATAGCGAAGCGGGCGGGTTGGCAACTCGCCAGGGGTCAAAAAGTGCGTTTCTGATTCAAAAACGGGGTTTGGTGACCGTTTTTGGATTTCACAAACCCATGCCAATCATGGGCTTGTGATCAATTTGTGGATTGTTTGAGCCTTTTTGGCTTGGCCCCTGCCGATTCGGGCCCAGTGGGGGCCAGAAAATCGAGGGCCTGGCTGATCCGTTCGACCGGCATCAGTTCAATCCGGCCGGAATTTCGGGTGTCGGCCTGCGCCGCCGGAACGGCCAGGCACCGAACGCCACGCCGGGCCGCCGCCGCGATGCGCTGTTCCAGATGGCTGCAGGGCCGGATCTGCCCGCTCAAGCTGACCTCGCCCACGGCCGCGAAGCCGGGCGGAACGGTCCGGCCCATGCGGGCTCCGGCCACCGAAAGCGCCACGGCCAGGTCGGTGCCGGGTTCGAGCAGCCGCACGCCGCCGGCCGCCGAGGCGTACACGTCCTGGTCGGCCAGGCGCAGACCGGCGTGCTGTTCGAGCACGGCCAGCAGCATGGCAAGCCGGTTGCCGTCGAGACCGCTCGCCTTGCGCTTGGCCCCACCCAGAATGCCGGTTGCGGTCAGGGCCTGCACCTCGGCCAGCAGGCAGCGGGA
>RFOC01000354.1 GCA_009926815.1 Planctomycetota bacterium | reverse complement strand
AACCCGAGGACCAGCCATGAGCATGATGCCCAAGCGAGTCAAGTTCCGGAAGCAGCAGCGCGGCAAGATGAAGGGCAACGCCACGCGCGGCAACTATGTGGCCTACGGCGAGTACGGCCTGCAGTCGCTCGAGACGCACTGGCTGAGCGCCCGGCAGATCGATGCCGGCCGCATCGCGGCCCAGCACTTCCTGCGTCGGCAGGGCAAGCTGTACATCCGCGTCTTCCCGGACAAGCCCATCAGCAAGAAGCCGCTGGAGACCCGAATGGGCACCGGCAAGGCCGACGTGGACTTCTGGGCCGCACGCATCAAGCCGGGCACGGTGCTCTTCGAGATCGCCGGCGTGCCCGAGGACCTGGCCAAGCAGGCCTTCGCCCGCATCGCCCACAAGATGCCCGTCAAGTGCCGCTTCGTCGGCCGTCGCATCGCCGTCTGAACGGAACCACCCATGGAAGCACGCGAGATCCGAAAGCTGACCGACGAGCAGATCACCTCAGAGCTGGCTGCCCAGCGCCGCAAGGTCTTCGACCTGCGGGCCCAGGCCGTCACCGAGAAGGTGGAGAACACCAGCCAGTTCCGCACCATCCGCCGGACCATCGCCCGGCTGCTGACGGAGCGGAACGCACGCACCAAGACCGGAGCCAAGGCATGAGCCACACCGCCGAGATCCACGTCCCCGAGAACAGCCCCCGCCGCGTCGGCGTGGTGGAGAGCGACGCCCGCGACAAGACCCGCAAGGTCGTCGTGGCGTTCGTGGCCCGCCACCCCAAGTACGGCAAGTTCACCAAGCGCCGGACGGTGCTTCACGTGCACGACGAGAAGAACGAGAGCCATGTGGGCGACCGCGTCGAGGTGGCCGAGTGCCGCCCGATCAGCCGCACCAAGAGCTGGGTCCTGCTCCGCGTGGTGGAGAAGGCCCCGGTCAAGCTGCTCGCCATCACGGAGGAGACGGGACGCTGAAAGGCGCCCGGACACGGTCATGATCCAGAAGGAATCACGCCTCGAGGTCGCCGACAACAGCGGCGCCAAGGAAGCCATGGTCATCGGCATCATGGGTGTCAGCACCGCCCGCGGCCGGTTCACCCGCGTCTCCATGGGCGTGGGCGACAAGGTCCTCGTGGCCATCAAGAAGGCCATGAGCACGGGCGACGTGAAGAGTGGCGACAAGGCCACCGCGGTCATCGTGCGGACCAAGTACCCCACCCGCCGGTCGGATGGCAGCTACGTGCGCTTCGACAGCAACGCCTGCGTGCTCATCGACGCCGAGGGCAATCCCCGCGGCACCCGCATCTTCGGCGCCGTGGCCCGCGAGCTGCGCGAGAAGAACTTCATGAAGATCGTGTCCCTGGCCTCGGAGGTGGTCTGACCATGGCTCGTCATGTCCGCAAGGGTGATCTGGTGATCGTCACCGCCGGCAACAGCCGCGGCACGGTCGGCGAGGTGCTCTCGGTGCTCACCGACAGCGACCGC
>RFOC01000353.1 GCA_009926815.1 Planctomycetota bacterium | reverse complement strand
CACCTGGTGTTCGGCACCCTGCACACCACGGGCGCCGCCGGCACGATCAACCGCATCATCGACGCGTTCCCCACCAACCAGCAGGAGCAGGTGCGCGTGCAGCTCTCCACCTCGCTGCTGGCCGTGCTCAGCCAGGTGCTCTGCCCGCGGTCGGACAAGCCCGGCCGCGTGGCGGGCTACGAGTTCCTGGTGGTCACGCCCGCCATCTCCAACCTGATCCGCGAGAACAAGACCTTCCGCATCGACTCCGCCATCCAGACCGGCAAGAAGTTCGGCATGCAGCTGCTCGACGACCACCTGTGGAGCCTCTACTCCAAGGGCTGGATCTCCGCGGAGGAGATGATCGACAAGTGCCGCAACCCCGGCGACCTCTCCGAGAAGATCCGCCGCTCGGGCGGCATGGTCGGCCGCATGGAGCTCGAGGAGAAGCACGAGGCCTGACCGGCCCGCAGGACCAGACATGGCACCGCCCAAGGCCCTCAACACCGTCCCGGCAGCGGAGCTCAAGCAGCGCGCCCTCGGCCGCTGCCTGGTGAAGCTCGGGCGCATCACGCGCGAGGACTACCACGCCGGGCTGGCCGCCCAGAAGACCACGCACGCGGGCAAGCGCCTGGGCGAGGTGCTGGTGGCGATGGGCAAGGTGTCCGAGCTGGACGTGCAGATCGCGCTCGCCGGGCAGTACGGGTTCGACTACGTGGACCTCTCCGGCTTCGAGCTCGCGCCGGAGGTGGCGGCGGCGTTCCAGGCCGCCACCGCCAACGCCTACAAGATGGTGCCCGTGGACTACGACGCCGACGCGCGCGCGGTCACGGTGGCCATCCGCGACCGCGACAACTACCGCGTCACCGACGACCTGAAGAACGTGCTCGGCTTCCGGTCCGTGAGGTGCGTCGTCGCGGACGGCGCGCAGATCGACCGCCTGCTGGCGGCGAACTACGGCGGGAAGTCCATGGCGGAGGCGGGCAAGCGCATCCTCGCCGAGCAGGACTCCGCCGCGGTGAAGGCCGCGGCCGGCCGCTCGAGCGCGAGCATCGACCTGACCACGCTCGCGAGCGCCACCAGCGACAACAAGGTGGTCGAGCTCCTCAACCACCTCCTCATGCAGGCCATCGCCGACAAGGCGAGCGACATCCACCTCGAGCCCTTCGAGGAGGAGTTCAAGGTGCGCTACCGCATCGACGGCGTGCTGTACGAGATGATGCCCGTGCCCAAGGCGCTGGCCATGCCGCTGGTGAGCCGCGTCAAGGTGCTGGCCAAGCTCAACATCTCGGAGCGCCGCCTGCCCCAGGACGGCCGCGTGGAGATGACGCTCCCGTCGGGTCCCGTGGACCTGCGCGTCGCCGTGCTCCCCACCATGTTCGGCGAGAGCGTGGTGCTGCGCGTGCTCGACCGCTCCAACGTCCAGCTCTCGCTCGACCGCATCGGCCTGCGCGACGACGACCTGGAGCTGGTCCGCACGCTGATCAACAAGCCCAACGGCATCGTGGTGGTGAC
>RFOC01000352.1 GCA_009926815.1 Planctomycetota bacterium | reverse complement strand
AGGGTGGTCTTGCCGGCGCCGCTCGCGCCCACGAAGGCCACCATCTCGCCCGCGCGCGCCTGAAAGGAGACGTCCTCGAGCACCCGGGTCGCGGCGCCGGGATAGGCGAAGCCGAGGCATTCGACCGAGAGGTCGCCTCGCACCTGCGGTCGCTCGAGGGTGCGGGCGCCGGTGCGGTCCGGCAGTTCGGGCGGCTCGGCGACGAGGTCGAGCGTGCGGTCATAGCCGGCGAGGTTCGTCTGGAAGTTGGTGGCGCTCGACGCCAGCGCCTCCATCGGACCGAGCAGCATGACCAGATACGTCATGAAGAGCACGAGGTCGCCCGGCGTGAGGGTGCCCGCGATCACCTGTCCGCCGCCGTACCAGAGCAGCAGCGCGCTGCCCACGGGAACGAACAGCGCCCATGCGAGCTCGATGCCACGGCTCCACCACCACGTGAGGATCTCCTGGCGGGCCATGAGATGGCTTCCGGTGGCGAACCGGCCGGATTCGCTCCGCTCCCGGGCGAAGGCGCGCACCACCCGCATGCCGCCGAACGTCTCCGTGGCCTGCGCGTCCACCTCGCTTCGCTGCTGGCGGATGTCCCGGTAGAGCGGCCGGATGCGGCCGATCCAGGTCCGATGACTGAACCACACCAGGGGCAGCAGCAGCACGGCCCCCAGCAGCAGCCGCCCATCCGTCCAGGCGAGCACCGTCAGGATGCCCAGCAGCTGGACGATGGCGCGGAACGGGTTGTAGATCATGCTGAAGACCAGTTCGGCCACGCCGCCCGCATCCTCGCGGAGCAGGCTGGTGAGGCCCCCGGACTTGAGCTGCCAGACACGCCCCAGCGGGAGCCGCACGGCATGGGTGAAGGCCGCCCGGCGCAGCGACGCCTGCAGCAGCTTGGTGACGCGCGTGGCCTGCCAGCGTCCCACCAGATGCACGGCTGTGCCCACCAGGCTGACCACCACGATGGTGCCGGCGATCCAGCCCAGCAGCACCGAGGGTTCCGCCGCGGCCGAATGGGGCAGTCGCCGCGAGAGGGCCTCCGGCAGCGGCTGCCGCATGAAGACGTTGTCGATGGCGAGCTTGGTCGCGGCCGGCGGCAGCAGGTTGAGCACGGTGCCCACCGCGAGCGTGCCCAGCGCCACCGCCATGCCCGTGGCGTGGGGCCGGAGCTCGCCCAGGAAGCGACGGAACAGCTCGGCGAACTTCCTCTGCCGCTTCAGGCTTCGCTCGGTGCCGTGGAAGCTGACGATGGTGCGCTCGCCGGCTTGCCGCTTGCGACGCACCCCGGCCAGGTAGTGCTCGAAGCGGGAGCGGCTGGACAGGCCCATCGGGCCATCGTAGCCGTGCGCGGCTCGTACACTGCGAGGGATGCAGATCCTTCGCCTCCTGGCCTGTCTCTCGCTCGCCTCGCTGCTGTCGGTGCCCGCGGTGGCCCAGTCCGGCACGAAGGCGCCAGCGGCGGGGAAGCAGGCGGAGCCCAGGCAGGTCTCCTACGACGGGAAGGC
>RFOC01000351.1 GCA_009926815.1 Planctomycetota bacterium | reverse complement strand
CTCGCTGCTGTCGGTGCCCGCGGTGGCCCAGTCCGGCACGAAGGCGCCAGCGGCGGGGAAGCAGGCGGAGCCCAGGCAGGTCTCCTACGACGGGAAGGCTGCTCCGCCCACCGGGGTGCCGAAGCCTCCCCAGAAGGCCTCGGGATCGGTCCGGCTGGCGGCGTTCAACGTGGAGAACCTCTTCGACGGTGTGGACGACCCGAAGCTGTCCGGTGACGACGATGACCTGCCGATGCAGACGGACGAGACCCGGCTGAAGAACCTTGCGTCCATCATCCGGCAACTCGATGCCGACGTGCTGGCGCTCGAGGAGGTGGAGAGCGAGGCGTGCCTGAAGTGGTTCCGCGACACCTACCTGAAGGACATGGGCTACGAGCATCTGGCCAGCCGCGAGGTGGGCTACTACCGCGGCGTGGAGCAGTCGGTGCTCAGCCGCTTCCCGATCGAGCGGGTGGAGACCTTCGTCGATCTCCGGCTCGCGGACTCCGCCTCGCGCATCCCGGCCGATCCGGCTGCGCAGAAGAAGGGGGGGTGGGCGAAGCCGGACAAGCTCGAGAAGCCCGGGTTCCAGCGGAGCCCCCTCCAGGCGGACATCCGCCTGCCCGATGGGAGCCTGCTGCACCTCTTCGTGGTCCACTTCAAGGCCGGCGGCAAGAAGTACGCGCACCAGCGGGAACTTGAATCGCTGGCGGTGGTGGGGCTGGTCGATGCCATCCGCGCCAAGGACGCCAACGCGCAGATCGCGGTGGTCGGCGACTTCAACGCGTCGCCGAACGACAAGACCGCGCGCCTGATGCGCGAGAAGGAGCTGGGCGGGCTGGTCAGCGCCTACGAGACACGACCCGATGCGGATCGCCGCGGCAAGGGCGAGCAGGCCGAAGGCGGCAAGACCGGCACGAAGTACCTCACGCACTCCTTCGTGGGCGATGAGGGCAAGCCGATTCAGCGCACCATCGATTACATCATGCTCAGTCCGAACCTGCTGCAGAAGGCGGAGCCGGGCTCCTTCTTCGTGCTGGGCCTGCCCAAGGGGCTCGACAGCAACGAGCGGCGGCCGAAGGGCTACGCCAGCGATCACAACCCCATCGCCGTCGACCTGAAGGCCGGGCGGTCGCGCTGATCAGACGGCGTCGCCGCGCGCTTGCAGCAGGCGGATCGCCTCGTTCACGTCCTTGTCGCCTCGGCCGCTCACGTTGATCACCACCGCGGCGGTGGGCGGAAGCGTTCCGGCCAGCCGAACGGCCGCATGCACCGCGTGCGCCGTTTCCAGCGCGGGAATGATGCCCTCCTGCTCCGCCAGCAGGCGGAAGGCATCCAGGGCCTCGTCATCGGTCGTGGCCACGTAGGTCACGCGGCCGGTGTCCTTCCAGAAGCTGTGCTCGGGGCCCACGCCGGGGTAATCCAGGCCCGCGCTGCAGCTGTGCACGTCCGCGGTCTGGCCGGCCGAATCCTGCAGCACGTAGCTGAGCGAGCCGTGCAGCACGCCTGGGCTGCCGAA
>RFOC01000036.1 GCA_009926815.1 Planctomycetota bacterium | reverse complement strand
CCTCGTGCTGCTGCCCAAGACGGTCGAGGGCCTTCATCTCGCTGTCTTCCCCCGCATCATGCTCGCACGCTACTTCGCCGAAAGTGCATAGCACTCTCTAGATTATCGCTTTATCGTTGTTCCCCGAGATATCTAGCCGCCCAACAGCACTTTGATCGATCAGCACACGCCGCTCCCTCGAAGAAGACCATGCCCCGCATCGCGAAGCGTCTTCTCCCGCCGCGCGATCTCCAGATCGCTCTCCACCATGAGACGGGCCAGTTCCTCCACCCCCACCTTCGGCCTCCAGCCCAGCTTCGACCGAGCCTTGGTCGCATCGCCCTGGAGTTGCTCCACCTCGGCTGGCCTGAAGTACTTGGGATCGATCTCCACGAAATCCCGGTAATCCAGGCCCACCTGGCCGAAGGCCAGTTCGCAGAACCGCCGAACGCTGATCATCTCACCGGTGGCCACCACGTAATCGTCTGGCTTCGGCTGCTGCAGCATCATCCACATGGCCTCGACATAGTCGCCGGCGAAGCCCCAGTCGCGCTGCGCATCGAGGTTGCCCATGTAGAGCTTGCTCTGGAGTCCAAGCTTGATGCGCCCCACGGCGCGGGTGATCTTTCGGGTCACGAACGTCTCGCCCCTGCGCGGACTCTCGTGGTTGAACAGGATGCCGCAGCTGGCGTGCATGCCGTAACTCTCGCGGTAGTTCACCGTGATCCAGTGGCCGAACACCTTGGCGCAGCCGTAGGGCGACCGGGGCCAGAACGGTGTCGTCTCCCGCTGGGGCACCTCCTGAACCAGGCCGAACATCTCGCTGCTGCTGGCCTGATAGAAGCGGATCTGCCGACCCGAGATCTCCTGGAACGTTCGGCAAGCCTCCAGCAGGCGGAGGGTGCCGGTCGCCACCACGTCGGCCGTGTAGATCGGCTGGTCGAAGCTCACCCGGACATGGCTCTGCGCTCCAAGGTTGTACACCTCTTCCGGCTGGACCTGCCGAAGGATGTCCAGCAGGCCATTGCCGTCCGCAAGGTCACCGTAGTGCAGTCGGAGACGGGTCCCCTGCTCATGTGGATCCCGATACAGGTGCTCGATCCGATCCGTGTTGAAACTGCTGCTGCGGCGCACGATGCCGTGCACCTCGTACCCCTTGGAAAGCAGCAGTTCCGCCAGGTAACTGCCGTCCTGACCCGTGATGCCGGTGATGAGAGCCTTCTTCACGCGTGTTTCCTGCCGTTGACGTCCAAGCGTACCGGACCCGGAAGGCTAGCCGGACGCGAACCCCGATACCTTCCCCGACATGGCTTTCTCCCTCGCGGGCAGGCGGATCGTGGTCACCGGTGGTGCCGGATTCCTGGGCCGGGCTGTCTGCGATCGCCTGATGCAGCGAGGCGCCGCGGAGGTGCTCGTGCCCCGCCGCCGGGATTTCGACCTGACCACGGAGGCCGGGACGGAGCGACTCTTCCGGGAGATGCGTCCCGAGGTCGTCCTCCATCTGGCTGCGGAGGTCGGTGGTATCGGTGCCAACATGGCCAACCCTGGCCGTTACTTCTACGCCAACATGGCGATGGCCCTGCACCTGATCGAGGGAGCTCGACGGCACTCCGTGCAGAAGTTCGTGCAGACCGGCACCATCTGCGCCTACCCGAAGTTCACGCCGGTGCCGTTCCGCGAGGAGGATCTCTGGAACGGCTATCCGGAGGAGACCAACGCACCGTACGGCGTGGCGAAGAAGGCCGCCCTGGTGATGCTTGACGCCTACCGACGGCAGTACGGACTTCGCAGCGCCTATGTGCTTCCCGTGAATCTGTACGGTCCGCATGACAACTTCGATCTCGACACCTCGCACGTGATCCCGGCGCTCGTCCGCAAGTGCATCGAGGCGCAGCGGTCAGGCGCCGGCCACATCACCTGCTGGGGAACCGGTTCGGCAAGTCGGGAGTTTCTCTACGTGGATGACGCGGCCGATGGCCTGGTTCGCGCGGCCGAGGTGATGGATGAACCGGACCCCGTGAACCTTGGAACAGGCCTGGAGATCTCCATCCGCGACCTGGTGGCCCTGATCGCCCGACTCTGCGGCTTCGCCGGCGAGATTCGATGGGACGCATCCAGGCCCGATGGCCAGCCCCGCCGATGCCTGGACACGGAGAAGGCGGCGCGACTGCTCGGCTGGCGCGCGAAGGTCGGTTTCGAGGAGGGGTTGCAGCGAACCATCGAATGGTTCAAGGCGAGGCCGACGTGAACGCCATGACCAGTGAACCCCAGTCCATCCTCCTCACCGGCGGCGCTGGCTTCATCGGCAGCCACATCGCCATCGAGGTGGCCCGCGGCGGTCATCGCCCGGTGCTCTACGACAACCTGTGCAACAGCAAGTCGTCGGTCATCGATCGGCTGGCCGGCATCATCGGTCGCCCCGTGGCGTTCGTGCGTGGCGACATCCGCGACGGCGATCTGATTCGAAAGGTGCTGCGCGAGCATCGCATCGCGTGCGTCATCCACCTGGCGGGCCTGAAGGCCGTGGGTGAATCGGTGCAGAAGCCCCTGGAGTACTGGGACAACAACGTGGTCGGCACGCTCCGCATGCTCGAGGCGATGAACGATTGTGGCGTGCACTCGCTCGTGTTCAGCAGTTCCGCCACCGTCTACGGCGAGCCGCGGCAGCTTCCGATCACCGAGTCGCACCCGCTCTCGGCCACCAGCCCCTACGGCCAGACCAAGCTGGCGATCGAGCACATGCTTCGCGACCTCTCGGTCAGCGACCCGCGTTGGCACATCTGCCTTCTCCGCTACTTCAATCCGGTGGGCGCCCACGAGAGCGGCCTGATCGGCGAGGACCCCAACGGCATTCCCAACAACCTCATGCCCTTCGTGCTGCGGGTTGCCGCGGGTCAGTTCAAGGAGCTCGGGGTCTGGGGCGGCGACTACCCCACGCCCGACGGCACTGGCGTGCGCGACTACATCCATGTGGTCGACCTGGCGGCGGGCCACGTGGCCGCCATGCGGAAGCTCGACACGATGCGCTGCGAAGCCATCAACCTTGGCACCGGTCGTGGCAGCAGCGTGCTCGAGGTGGTGAAGGCCTTCGAGAAGGTGAACGGCGTGAAGGTGCCGTTCACCATCAGGGACCGCCGCCCCGGAGACGTGACCAGCTGCTACGCGGACCCATCCGTGGCCCTGCATCGGCTGGGCTGGAAGACCCAGCGGTCGCTCGAGGACATGTGCCGCGACGCCTGGCGGTGGCAGCAGAGCCCCGCGGCCCGGGGAAACTGAGTCGGCAGCCGCCTTTTTCGGCCGATTTGGAACCCGGAACCTTGTTCCAGATCCCTTCGGGTGTACGGTGGAGGGTTCCCATGCGGTGCCGAACACGCCCAATGACCGTCTTCGCGATCGCGATGGCCGCGCTGTTTCCTGGTCGCTCCATCGCGATGGCCGACGGTGCTGGTCGGGACGTCCGGATCGAGTCTCTCCATGAGCTGATCCAGGACGATCTGGCCACGATCTCGCAGGCCAGCCCCCTTCCTCTTCCAGCCGAGCTGGTGCCCCCGGGATGCGAGCGACTGGCCCTGGTCGAGACCACCACGCACGACTCGGGCTGGGTGTCCGCACGCCTGGCCGGCGAGACGCCCGAGGCGGGCAGCGGCGTGCTGGTCTGGCATGACGGCCAGGTCAGCGGGTTCCTGCAGGGTGACGATCTTCGACGGTGGCGCGTGATCGCGCAGGAGGACGGCGGCTCGCGCCTCGAGGCGGTCGACGTCGACCGCATGCCGCCCTGCGCGGGGTCGCTCCATGCGGAACCATCCACCTTCCCGCCCATGCCCGCGGCCGACGGTTCGATGCCCGAGGCCATGCGTTCGGCATGCGACGCCAACCGACCCATCGACGTGCTGGTGCTCTACACCATCGATGCCCGCAACCAGGCCGGTGGAGCCGCCGCCATCCAGGGCCAGATCGTCTCCGCCGTGGCCGCCGCGAACGCCGCCTACCAGAACAGCGGCATCTCGGCCCGTCTCAACCTGCTGATGCAGCTGGAGACGGACTACGTGAGCGGCGACTTCGGGAGCGACCTGAACACGCTGGGCAATGGCGGCGACGGCTACCTCGACTGGGTTCAGCCGCTCCGCGACACCATCGGTGCCGACATGGTCGCCCTCATCCGGACCAACGGCGAGTACTGCGGCATCGCGTGGCTCATGTACAGCAATGGACCGGAATCCGAGGGCATTCCCTACAGCGTGACGGCGTGGAGTTGCCTGGCCACCCAGACCTTCGCCCATGAGCTCGGCCACAACATGGGCTGCTGCCATGCCGTGGGCGACGGGGGCGGATGCACCAGCGGCGGCATCTGGCCATGGAGCGTGGGCTGGCGGTTCAACGGCCGCAGCGGCACGCAGTTCCGGACCGTGATGGCCTACGCGCCGGGCAACCGCATCGACCACTTCAGCAACCCCGCGGTGAGCTACGACGGCACCCCCACCGGCGTCGCGATCGGCCAGTCGAATCAGGCCGACAACGCCAGCACCATCAACGCCACGTGGCAGACGATCGGCGGCTTCCGCTGCTCTCGGGGCCCGGTGCAGCAGGTGGACTGCAATGCCAACGGTCGCATCGACGTGCTGGACGTGGCCTACGGGCAAGGCTCCGACTGCGATGGGAATGGGGCGCTCGACTCGTGCGTCCTGCCCGCCGCCACGCCGTGCAGCGTGCCCGCGGCGACCGCCTTCTGTCCGGGGGGGCTGGTCTCCTCCATCGTCAATGCCTCGCCGGCCGCCAGCGACGCCTTTGGACGCGGGCTGGCATGCAACGCCGCGTTCGCGGCCATCGGCGTGCCGGGTGACGATGACCGCGCCTCGAACGCGGGCCGAGTCGAGCTGCGATCCCGCGTGGGAGAGACCTACGTGCCGCAGGCCACGCTGTACGCGCCCGATGCCGCCACCAACGCGGAATTCGGCACGGCTGCCGTGTTCGCCGAGAACCAGCTGATCGTGAGCGCTGGACTGGCGAAGCTCTCCGGCATCTCCACGGGACGCGTCTACGTCTTCGGTCAGGTCGATGGATCGTGGACCGTGGTGCAGACGATCGAGTGCCCCATGCCCACCACCGGCGATCTCTTCGGCTGCGCCCTGGCGTATCGCGATGGCACGCTCGTGGTGGGATCCCGCGGCAACCGGCCCAACGGCCTCGCGGGAGCCGGTGCCGCCTTCGTGTTCCGCAGGGTGGGTGGCGAGTTCCAGTTCGAGACCCGGCTGACGGCATCCACGCCGCGAGCCTCGGCGGGATTCGGCTATGCGGTGGCGGTGGATGGCGATGGCATCGTGGTGGGCGCACCCTTCGAGACGCGCGACGCCGTCACCGAGCGCGGCGCAGCCTACGTGTTCCGCAGGACCGGCGGCACCTGGGCCCTGGAGCAGGACTTCACCGGCGTGACGTACGCCTCGCGATTCGGATGCGCCGTGGCGATGGAGAACGACCGGCTGGCCATCGGCAGCTTTGGCGATGCCAACCTGGCCGGGGCGGTGTTCACCTGGCGACGGTCGGGCACATGGGTCGCTGGAGCGGATCTCCGCAACGGCAGCCTGTCCAACACGCGCTTCGGCAACGTGATCGCCATGTCGGGCAATCGCCTGCTGATCGGCAACCGACTCGACCTGAACGCCTCCGGCAGTTCCGTGCTGTACGTGGACAACGGCGTCGAGTGGGCCAAGCAGGGTGCCGTCTATCAGGGCGGCACCCCCGCCATCGCGGGCGACTCGTCGGTCATCGGTGATCCGCAACTTGACCGAAGTGGCAACGACAGCGGCGGCGCCACGGTGGTGCTCTGGGCCAGCGATTGCGACGGCGACGGGCTTCCCGACCGATGCAATGTCGACCTTGGATCCGGCACGGATCGAAACGCGGACGGGATCCTGGATGCGTGTCAGCCGATCTCCGGTGACCTCGATGGCAGTGGATCGGTGGACGCCGGCGACATCGGATCGCTGCTGCTGCTCTTCGGGCCCTGCGGCTCACCCTGCCCGGGAGACCTCGATGGCAGCGGCGAGGTGGATGCGGGCGACATCGGATCGCTGCTGCTGCTTTTCAGCTAGAACATCGGCATGTCGCCGCTGTTCATGCTTGTCCTGGCCCTGGCCGCTCCCCCGGGGGACGACGCGAAGGAGCCGCCGCACGACGACGAGGGCATCACCCTTCCCGCGGGCTTCGCGTGGGATGAATGGGCCCGCGAGCCGCTGGTGCCCGATCCGGTGGCGTTCACCGTGCTGCCGGATGGTTCGCTGTTCGTGTGCGAGAGCGAACGACAGGACCGTGGCGTGGAGGACAACCGGTACTCGCCCTACTGGCTGCTGGAGGACCTGACCGCCCGCACGGTGGATGATCGCCTGGCGATCTACCGGAAGTGGGCCTCCAGGAAGGAAGGCGGCATGGAGTGGTACACGCGGTGGGCGGATCGCGTGCGGAAGCTTCGCGACACGGATGGCGATGGCAAGGCGGACCGCGGCGACAACTTCTCCGGCGACCTGCGCGAACCCCTGGATGGGACCGCGGCCGGCGTGCTCCGGGTGGATGACGCGATCTGGGTGACCAGCATCCCGCACGTGTGGCGTTTCGTCGACCGTGATGGCGATGGCGTGGCCGAGGTGCGCGAGCGCCTCTTCACGGGCTTTGGTGTCCGCACCAGCCTGCGCGGTCACGACATGCATGGCCTGGTGCGCGGGCCGGATGGCCGCATCTACTGGAGCATCGGCGACCGCGGGTACTCGGTGCGCACCCGCGAGGGCGAACTTCTGGAGGCCGCGGGCACCGGTGCCGTGTTCCGCTGCGAGCCGGACGGCTCCCGCCTGGAGGTCTTCTGCCGCGGCCTTCGCAATCCCCAGGAACTGGCCTTCAACGATCTCGGTGACCTCTTCACGGTCGACAACAATTCCGATGGCGGCGACAAGGCCCGCATCTGCCTGCTGGTCGATGGCGGCGAGACGGGCTGGGAGATGGCCTTCCAGACGCTCGAGGGTGACAACAAGCGGGGTCCATGGAACCAGGAGCGCCTGTGGGAGGTCTTCTCGGCGGAGGATCCGCTGCAGGCCGCGTGGATCACGCCACCCGTGGCCCACCTGACCAGTGGCCCGAGCGGTCTGGCGGCGTATCCGGGCACGGGCTTCCCTCCCGAGTTCGATGGCACGTTCCTGATCTGCGATTTCCTGGGTGGCGACGCCTACAGCCAGGTGTGGCGATTCGGCGTGAAGCCCAGGGGCGCCGGATACGAGATGGTCGATCCCCAGATCCTCATCAAGGACATCCTGCCCACGGACCTGGAGTTCGCGGCCGACGGACGCCTGTACGTGAGCGACTGGTGGAATGGCTGGCAGAGCGACGGCAAGGGCCGCATCTATCGGGTCTGGCATCCCGGAGCGATGGCGCAGCCCGCCGCCGTGGAGGCTCGCCGGGTCCTGACGGAGGGATTCGACCGAAGGCCCATTCCCGAACTGGTGTCCATGCTCGACCACGCCGACCGCAGGCTGCGTCAAGGCGCGCACCTGCGGCTCGCGCAGCTTGATCAGGATGGACTGGCGGCCCTGTCGCAGGCACTGGCCTCGAGCAGCGCGTCGGATCGTTCGCGCATGCATGCGCTGTGGGGCCTGCAGGTCATGGCCCGCACCCGAGGCGGTTCCCCGCTTGCACGCGAGGCGTGCGCCGCCCTCATCCGGGCGTGCGCGGATCAGTCAGCCGAGATCCGGGCCCAGAGCGCTCGCGCCCTGGCCGATGCCCGCTGTGCCGGAGCGGCCGACGCCATCCGCCCGCTGCTGCTTGACGAATCGACCCGAGTGCGTGCGGCGGCGTGCACGGCCATCGGTCGGCTTCGGGATTCGGCTTCGCAGGGCGAACTGGCTGCGGTGCTCTGGGAGAACGAGAACGCCGACCCCTGGCTTCGGCAGGCCGCCGCCACGGCACTGGCGCGGATCGGCGACCGTGCCAGGCTTCAGGAACTCGCGGCAGACCAGTTCCCGCAGGTGCGATTGGGCGCGGCACTGGCCATGCGGATCCTGGGGGAGCCCGCGGTGGCGCGGTTGCTGGGTGATCCGGATCCGGCGGTGGCGCTGGAGGCGGCTCGCGCCATCCACGACCAGGACATCTCCGGTGCCCTTCCCACGCTGGCCTCGCTGGCGGATCGCTTCTCGCCCGAGTCGCCCGCGCTGCCCGGCTTCGGATCGTCGGATCCTCGAACGCTCCCGCTGCTGCGGCGCGTGATCGGCGCCAATCGACGAATGGGGGATGCGGCCTCGGCGGCCCGTGTGGCCACGCTCGCCACCAGTCAGGCTGTTCCCGCGCTGGCCCGGCTGATCGCCATGGAGGCGCTGGCGGAATGGGATGCGCCCGGGCCGCGCGATCCCGTGCTTGGACGCGTGATCCCGCTCGACCCGGCGATCCGCGAGATCCCGGCGTGGAAGCGCATGCTCGAAGCCCGCCTTCCCGCGCTGGCCACGGGAGCGCCGGATGAGGCCGTCCGCGCCAAGGCCCTCGAACTGGCGGCGCGCATGGGCATTCGACTTGATCCCGATGCCGCGTTCCGTACCGCGGTGGATGCCGCCGCGCACCCCCGCGAGCGGATGGCGAGCGTGCAGCAACTTTCGCGCGACGGAGGTGAACGACTGCAGGAGGCGCTGGCCGCCACGCTGGAGGCGAGCGACCCCGCCCTTCGTGCCGCCTCGCTGGAACTTCTGGCCTCCACCGATCCCCCGGCCGCCATGGTGCGCATCGACCGCGTGCTCAAGGGCGGCTCCCTGGTGGAGCGACAGGCCGCCGTCCGCGCCCTGTCGAGGATCAAGGACGAGGCCGCCGCGCGACGCCTGAAGGATCTTGCCAACGCGCTGCAGAGCGGGAGTCTGGATCCATCGCTGCGCCTGGACGTGGTCGAGGCCGCGGCGAAGACGGATGGGACCGCCGAGGCCATCCGTGTCTGGAAGGAGGCGCAGGCCAGCCGGGGCCCGCTGGAGGCGCACATGATCTGCCTCGAGGGTGGCGATGCTGGGCGCGGCGCGGCGATCGTGTCAGGCCATGTCGGCGCCCAGTGCCTCCGGTGCCACGCGCTGGCCGGCGGCGGAGGCCATGCCGGACCATCCCTTGAGGGCGTGGCGAACCGCCATGATCGCCAGGGATTGCTGCAGAGCCTGGTGGACCCCAACGCGAAGGTGGCCCAGGGCTTCGGAACGACCAGCGCCATGCCCGCCATGGATGCGCTGCTCACGCCTCGGGAGATCCGGGACGTGGTCGCCTACCTGTCCACGCTGAAGTGAACCCGAGGATTCATCGATGGAAGGTCATGGTGATCGACCGCTCGGCCGGATCGCCTGATCCGGTCGGCGTGAACTGGATCTGGAACGACTCCGGACCCGTGAAGTGGGCCTTGCCTTCAACGCCCCAGCCCGGGCGGCCCGTGCTCCATGCGATGCCCGCGGTCATGGAGCCATCCGCTCCGACCTTGCCCTTGATCGTCGCGCCCACCGGCTGGTTCCACTCCGTCGTGTTGAACGCGTCATCCACCAGGGCACCATCCAGGGTTCCATCTGCGGCGATGGTCACGGTGCCGCTTCCATAGTCCGCGCCACCGTCGAACCAGTTCACGGTCCAGGTGCCGATCCACTGCCGCTGAAAGTCCGGCTGCACCATGCGCGCGGGCTGACCGTATGGAGGCCGACCGGGCACCCCCTGCTCGTGCAGGGCCAGCACGATCTCGCCGCCACCCTCGCAGTCGAGGTTGGCGCCGAGCGAGCCACGGCCCTGATTGCTCCACTTGCCGCTGCAACGCTGCACCTCACCGGCCGACCACGTGATCGCCAGCTTCATCTGACCGCTCTCCAGCGACCCTTCCACGGCACCCACGCGCGGACGGGTCGCCTCGCCCGCATGGGTGCCCGCGGAATCGCTGATCGACCCCCGGACACGACCCGCGTCGTCGATCACGAGCCGGGCCGTGCCGCCACCACCCTGGCTCGAGAGGAAACTTCCGGACCATCGTCCCGCCAGCGAGACGTTCGCCCGAGGACCCGCCCCTGCCGCCGTGGACGCGCACCCGGCCATGAGGAGATGGGCCACCGTCAGGATCAACGCGAGGATCGATGTGGATCGCATGCGGCTCATGCTATGGATCATCAACCCTGCATGGCCGTCTGTCCCCCGTCGACCGGCACGAGAGCGCCATTCACGAACGAAGCCGCCGGCGAGCAAAGGAAGCCCACCACCGCGGCGATCTCCTCGGGTCGACCCAGTCGCCCCACGGGAATGCGCGACACCATGTCGCGCTCGACCTCCTGCAGTCCCGTTCCGGCGCGCGCGGCCCGACCCTGCATGATCGCCTCGAGTCGACCCGTTCGGGTGGAGCCGGGCATGACCATGTTCGCGGTGATCCCGAAGCGACCAAGTTCGCCGGCAAGCGTCCGGATCCAGTTGGCCATGGCGGCCCGGACCACGTTGCTCACGCCCAGTCCCCGAAGCGGCAGGAGCACGCTGGTGCTGGTGATGGCCACGATGCGCCCGAAGCCATCCGCTCGCATGCCCGGCGCAATCGCCTGCATCACGCCGTGGGCCGAGGCCAGATGCTGCTCCAGGGCCTTTCGCAGCTCGTTGGCCGGCGCATCGACCAGGAATCCGGGCGCAGGACCGCCCGTGCAGGCCACGAACACGTGCACCGATCCGATCCGCCGGACCACGTCATCGGCCGCGCGCTCCATGGCCACGGCGTCGGCGTGATCCTGGACGAGCATCTCGTGCGGACCGGAGGGCACGCCAGGCAATTCGTGCAGCACCCTGGCCAGTCCCTCGTCGTTCCTTCCCGAGAGCACCACGCGGGCACCGCGTCGGGCCAGTTCAAGGGCGCATGCCCGGCCCATGCCCTGCGAGGCGCCACCGACCCAAGCCGCGCGTCCGACGAGCGATTCCATGGACATGGCGCCAAGTTAACCCTGTCGATCCGTACCATGCCCGCATGGCCGCGGAGTCGATCCGTCCCGAGGAAGCCGTTCGCCGGGTGCTGCCGCTTCCGGTGGAGCGCCGCGGTCCGGCGCTGCGAAGCATGCTCCAGGGGCGACCGGACGCCCTGCTGCGCGCCCTGGACCTCCTTCCCACCGAGGCATCCACCATCGGATCCGTGCTTCTGGCGCGGCCGGCCAGTCCCTCGGTGCCCCGCATCGGTCCCTATGAACTCCGAAGCGTGCTGGGCGAGGGTGGCTTCGGGGTGGTGTGGCTGGCGACCCAGCACGAGCCGGTGCGAAGGTCGGTGGCACTGAAGATCCTTCGCCCGGACCGGCTCGATCCCGCCTCGCGTGCACGCTTCGACCAGGAGCGAAGACTGCTCGCGCTGCTGAACCATCCAGCCCTGGTCAAGGTGTTCGAGGCCGGAGAGACCGCCGAGGGCCGCCCCTGGTTCACCATGGAACTGGCCGAGGGCGCGCCCATCACCGAGGCCGCCGACGCGGCCCGACTGCCCCTGCGCGATCGGGTGCGGCTGCTGGGCGAGGTCGCCCGCGCGGTGCATCACGCGCACGAGCATGGCCTGGTGCATCGCGATCTCAAGCCCGGCAACGTGCTGCTGGCCTTCCAGGCCGATCGGGCGGTGGTGAAGGTGATCGATTTCGGCGTGGCCCACGCCATCTTCGAGCCCGCCGACGCCGATCAGCGCGCCGGCGCCCTGGTGGGCACGCCCGACTACCTGCCCCCGGAACTGCTTCGCCTGCACACCGTTCCGCCCGCGGCGGTGAGCGACGTCTTCGCGCTGGGCATCCTGCTCCGGCGTCTGCTGGCGGGAAGCGATCTGGGCGATCGCCGGATCGGACTGGTCTCGGCTCTGGAGGTGCTCTCGCCCGACATGCGCGAGACGGTGGCTCGGGAGCGGGGCGAGACGCTCCATGGCCTGCGGCGCGGCCTTCGGGGTGATCTGGACGCGATCGTGTCCCGATGCCTGGCCGACGATCCGCGGCATCGGTATGCCACGGCGCTGGAACTGGCGCAGGACCTCGATCGCCATCTGGCCGGCGAGGCCGTGCTGGCCCGCGGCGATTCCCTGGTCTATCGCGGATCCGTGTCGGCGCGCCGCAACGCGGCCTCGCTGGCCGCGGCCGCGCTGGTGAGCGTCACCGCGATCACGGGATTCATGTGGGCCAGCCACGAGCGCGCCCTGGCCATGCAGGCCCGGGACGAGGCGCAGATCCAGTCGCGCCAGGTCGAGCAGGCACACGCCTTCATCGTGGATCTCCTCAACGAGATCGTGGCCTCGCCCGGCGTGGGCCCGCGCACCGCGGCCGACATCCTGGCCGAGGCCAGCCACCTGGCGGGACTCCGGCTGGCAGCCCAGCCGGGCCAGGAAGCGGACGTGCGAACGGCGCTGGGCAGGTTGTGGCTCCGGGCCGCCCGTCCCGACGAGGCTCGCCGCGAGTTCGATCGTGTCCGGCAGCTCTCCACGCAGGATGCCTCCGCCATGGAGCGGATCGATCTTCTCATGGCGGAAGCCGAGGCGCAGCGACTGGCCGGCCACGCGCCCTCGGCGATCGATTCGGCGCGGGCCGCGCTCGCCGAGGCCCAGGCGCTGGTGCCCGAGGATCCCGACGAAGTCGCCCGCGCGCTCATGGAGCTGTCTCGCACCGAGATCCTGCGCGGCGATCTCGCCGCGGCCCGGATGGCGCTCGAGAGAGCCGCTCGCCTGCTGCAGTCCGCGTCCGATGCCTCGGATCCGGTGCGGGACGAGCTTGCGCAGGCCCGCCAGGCGCTCGAGCGCAGCATGTCGGCGAAGCCGGCACGGTGAGCGTCGGCCGGCTCTGATACAACGTCCACATGCAGGCTCTCTCCGCCGCCCCCGTCCGGCTCCAACGCGCCTCCGGTCCTCCATGCCAGGATCCATGCCTGCACACCGTGGGTCAGGTGATCGTGGGACGCGGCAGCGATGCCGCCGTGCGGCTCGAGAACGACCAGGTCTCCCGTCACCACGCCCGACTCGCCTGGGATGGCCAGCGGGCCTCGCTCACGGATCTACGAAGTTCCGGAGGCACGCTCCTCAACGGTGCTCGACTCGAACCTGACGAACCGGCGGAACTGCGCGATCGCGATCTCATCGGCCTCGGGCCCTGGACCTTCGTGGTCCGTCTGGCCGGGGCACCCGCGGAATCCCACCAGG
>RFOC01000350.1 GCA_009926815.1 Planctomycetota bacterium | reverse complement strand
CTGACCGCCGAAATTCGGCTGGGGCACGCCGGTGGAGAGGAACTGCTTCTCGCGGAAGACCAGGTCACGCACGTCATAGACCAGCGGCTTGCGGGCCGCGGGCAGTCGGGCCAGGTCGGCCAGGGTGGTCACCAGCACATAGCCGTTGGTCACCTCGACCTGCGGCATCTTGTCCAGGGCCAGTTCCGTGCCCTTGCCACCCGCCTGCTCCAGGATGCGGTTCAGCAGGTCGCGGCTGGTCATCACCACGTTGCCGCTCTCGCTGCCGCGGGGCAGCGTGATCTCGATGTCGTCGGTGTCCTTGCTGATGCCGTCGGCCTCGAGCCGCGTCCAGTTCACGTAGAGCGGCACCTCGGCCTCGGCCTGCCAGGCATCCAGCGCCGCTTCCAGCGTGCCGGGACCGAACTTCTTGAAGTTGGTGATCGGCCGGGCCAGCTTCTTCATGACCGCCTCGTCCTCGGGCGTCTGCACGTAGCCGGTGATGCCGAAGCGCTGGCGATTGCTGCTGATCTGGGTCCAGTCCTCGGGATAGACCATGTTGCCGGAGAGGCTCCGGGGCCCGGGGCCGGCCAGGTTCTCGCGCGGCGGCACATTGGCCTCGAGCGTGTCCAGCTGGAGCTGGCCATATCCAAGGTTCCGCTGGCGCGTCACGTCGCTGAATCGGCGGTACACCCGAGCACTCTCGATCACGTCACGAAGGGTGAGCGCGGCCGCGTTGTTGGGATCCTCGAAGAGGATCTCGTCCAGCACCTGCAGCGCATCGGTGTACTTCATCTCCATCTGGAGCTGGCGCACTCGGAGCAGGTTCTCGTTGATCCGCTTCTGACGCTCCGCGGCCAGCTGCTGCCGCCGCTGGCTGGACTGGTCCTCGGCCGCCTTGCGGGCCGCGGCGGACTTCGATTCCTCGGCGGACACGCGGGCTGCCTGGATCCGATCGGCCAGTTCCGTGGCACGGGCGAACATGGCCTGATACTTGGCCGGGCTCACCGAGGAGCGATCACGGTCAAGCACTGCCTGCGCACCCTGCACGTCCTGCTGCGCACCCGGGTAATCACCCGAGGCCAGCTTGTCCTGGGCGCGGATCATGGCGTTCTCGAACTGCACGGTGAGCCGCTGGGCCAGCAGCGACTCCTGCTCGGCCACATTCTGCAGCAGCGGCGTGTTGCTGAGCTGGGCCTGGCAGTTCTCCAGACCGGCCTTCGCCTCGGCGTCGGTGGGGTTGGACTGCAGCACCACGGTCCAGCTGTCGATGGCGTTGCGATACGCGCCGGCAGCCATCTCGTTGCGAGCGGCCTGGCGGGCCGCAGCCACTGCGGCGGCATCGCCACCGGCCAGCGAGGGTGGGGTCACCGGCTGACTTGGTTCGGCGGCCGGAGGGGGCACATCGGGCACCGCGGTGGGCGCAGGCGCCGATGGCGGCGCACTGGTGACGGGCGGCGTGGTGCGGCCGGTGGTCCCGGGCTGGGGCTTGGGGGTGGGGCGCGTGCGAGGAGCCTCGG
>RFOC01000349.1 GCA_009926815.1 Planctomycetota bacterium | reverse complement strand
GCAGGCGATGCCGAAGTTGGCCACCGCCTGGTTGCCGTTGGGCGTGTACTTGAGTTCCACGTCCCGAGTCAGATTGCCCATCAGCAGAACCTTGTTGAAACTTGCCATGTGTGTCGCGCCTCCATTCGCGTGACCGCAATATACGCCTGCCCCGGGGACGCTCTTGGGACACATGCGGAAGTTCCCGAAGATTCCGCAAAAAGGACCGTGGCCCCGCCGGAGCGGGGCCACGGGCAAGCGACGTGGATGGGATCAGCCCTGCTCGGCCGGGGCCTCGGGCTCATCGCCGGCCCCGCGGAGGCGGGCCTCGTCGGCGGTCCGCTGCATGGCCTCGGCGTTCCGCAACTGCTCCTCGGTCAGGTGATCCGCGCGGGTCACCATGCTCCGAAGCAGCTTCTCGCTGAGGTTGCAGTCGCGCTCGATGCCCGTGAGCTTCGAGCTGAGCACGCGGAAGAAGGCCAGGATGTACAGGCCGCGCTTGTTGCCCTTGATGTCGTAGGCCAGGCGCCGCTCGTCCCACTTGGCGATGGAGAGGACCTCGGCGCCGCTTCGCGCCAGGATCTCCTTCACGTGGTCGATGGAGCCCTGCAGGTCGGCGGTGGCCGACTGGGGGAAGAGGAACATGCCCTCGTAGGGGCGGGTGCGTTCGGCCGTGATGGTTGCGTCCATGGTTGGTGTCCTTTCTGTCTGGGTCGAAGTGTCGATGTGTGGTTGGTGTCTGGTTGCGATGGGAGCGGTCACGTCTCGCCTGCGGCCGCTCCCACGCCGCGACGGTTGAACTTGTTCATGGCGGCCTCGAGGCCCTCGGTGGCCCAGCACGCGGCGGCCTCGGCCGCCAGGTCCAGACCGGGCTCGAGACGACTGCGCTGCTCCGGCGTGAAGGTGCCCAGCACGTACGACTCGGTGGGCACGCGGCCCGGTGCATCCACGCCCACGCGGAGGCGCGGCCACCGGTCGCTGCCCAGCCTTCGCGTGATGTCGCCGAGCCCGTTGTGTCCGCCGTCGCCGCCCTGCGCCCGCAGCCGGATGGCGCCGCAGGGCAGGGCGAAGTCGTCGGTCACCACCAGCAGGTCGCCCGCGGCGTCGAGCTTGTGGAAGCGCACGGCCTCCAGCACGCTGGCACCCGAGAGATTCATGAAGGTGGTCGGCTTCAGCAGCAGCACGCGCTCGTCGCCGATGCGGGCCTCCAGCAGGAGCCCCGCGAAGCGGCTCTTCGCCGGTGCGGCCGGCGGATCGCCGAACCGGCGCGCCAGGCGATCGAGCACCTCGAAGCCCGCGTTGTGACGCGTGCCCTGGTGCTCGATGCCCGGGTTGCCCAGTCCGACGATGAGTCGCATGGCGGGTGCCGTGGGTGGAGCCGCGGAGGCTCAGCCCTTCTTGGCCTCCTTGGCGGGAGCGGCAGCCTTGGCGGCGCCGCCGGCCGGGGCCGCGGCTTCGCCTTCCTTGTCCTTCTTGGCCGTGAGCACCTCGGGTTCCGCGGCGCCGGCGGTCGGCGCGGCG
>RFOC01000348.1 GCA_009926815.1 Planctomycetota bacterium | reverse complement strand
CCCGGCCGATCGGCCGGGGCTTTGGTTGCAAGTCAGTGCGATGGGTCCGAGATGTAGGCCCGTCCCTGGATCGGCGATCAGGCCGCGGCCTTCTTCGCCGCCGCCGCTTCCTTCGCCTTCTTGGCGAAGGCCGCACGCTTGTCCGCCCGCTTGCGGCGGTGACCCGCGCGACCACCGATCTGGCTGCCGCTCTCGGCGCCCACCAGCTGCAGCAGCACCAGGTCGGTGCCATCGCCCACGCGACGCTTGTCCAGCTTCACGATGCGGGTGTAGCCACCCGCGCGATCCGCGTAGCGGGGCGCCACCTTGGTGAGCAGGTGCTCGATCAGCCGCGGCGCCTTGCGGAGCTCGCCGTAGCGGTTGAACTCGATGGCATCGGCGGCCGGCAGTTCCCAGAAGTCGCTCGACTTCCGGCTCTCCGGCACGTTGGGATCGGCCACCCAGGCGAAGACCTTGCGGTCGTTCAGCCGGCTCTGCAGCTGGCGGCGCGTAGCCAGCGTCTTCTTCTTGGCGGTGGTGATGAGCTTCTCCACGAACGGCTGGACCGCCTTGGCCTTGGCCCTGGTGGTCTCGATCTGCCCGTGCTCGAACAGGCCCGCCGCAAGGTTGCGGATCATCGCCCGGCGATGGTCCTCCTTGATGCAGAGCTGCTTGCCGCTGATCTTGTGTCGCATGTCTCGGTCTCCTTCAGGCCGCGGCGCTCAGGCCTTGGCTTCCTCGGTGCTTGGCTCGAAGCCCTCGGGCAGGGTCATGGCCAGGCCAAGTCCCAGTTCCTCCAGGCGGGTCTTCACTTCCTTCAGGCTGGTCCGGCCGAAGGCTCGCAGGTCCAGCAGGTCGGTCTCGGTCTTCTGCACCAGCTCCCAGACCCAGCGGACCTTGCCGCTCTCCAGGCAGTTGCTGCTCCGCACGGACAGGTCCAGCGACGCGACCGGCTGGCTCAGCCGACGGAAGAGCTCCGCCTCGCTGTCCTGGGCCTGGGCAATGTCGTCGGGCAGCACCTCGTCACCCTCCGAGTCGTACAGCACGAAGGGATTCAGGTGCTTGCGGAGGATCTTGGCGGCCTCCACCATGGCCATGTCGGGCGAGATGGTGCCGTTGGTCCAGATGTCCAGGACCAGCTTGTCGTAGTTGGTGCGCTGGCCCACGCGGGTGTCCTCCACGGTAGCGCACGCGCAGCACGGGGCTGAACACGGCGTCGACCGGGATCACGCCGATCTCCTGCTCCTCCATCTTGTTCCACTGCTCGCTGGCCGGCATGTAGCCGCGGCCCTTCTGCACGGTGAACTCGATGGCGAACTCGCGCTTCTCGGTGAGCGTGGCGAGCACCTTCTCGGGGTTGTGGATGCTGATGCTGCTGTCGCACTCGATCAGGTCGCCGGTGACCTCGCCCGGACCCTCGGCCAGCAGGCGCATGGTCTTCGGCGCGTCGTCCTGCATGCTCACGACCATCTGCTTCACGTTCAGGATGATGTCGGTCACGTCCTCCATCACGCCGGGCAGGCTGGTGAACTCGTGGGT
>RFOC01000347.1 GCA_009926815.1 Planctomycetota bacterium | reverse complement strand
TTGGCCAGGGCCAGTTGGGCCTGCTGAAGGGTGGGATCGGTCGACTGCGGGCCCGCGGCCGGCTTCCACTGGTCGAAATCATCCAGCGTGTACTCGGTCTGGGCGGAAGCCCGGGTCAGGACCAGTCCCAGCGTCAGGATCAGGGCGAAGGGCCGCATCCGCCCGCATGGTAGCCGTGGCTGGGTCAATCGTTGGGGTTTGCCGGCCGTCCGGGCCGATGAAGGGGGGCCGGAATGGATGCCGGCCGCGCGGCCACGGGCCGGGCGAAAGAGGACACCTGGGCCAAGCCATGGATCGGCGCCTGCCCGAACGACGTCTTGCTTGTCGAGCGCTCCCCGTGCTTGCGGGAGCTTGGCTGTGCCTTGTCGGCGCGGCCATGGCCGCCGATCCGGAATCCCGTCCCGTGTCTCTGTCCTCGCCGGCGGCGGCTGAAGGCACGAGTTTCCCATGGCTTCCGCTGGTGGTCACGCTTGGGGCGTTGGCCGTGGCGGCATGGGCTCGTTGGCGACGCGGTCCGGGCCCGATCCCTTCCCTGGGGGGGATTCGAATCCTCTCCCGGACGCCCATGGGGCGAGGCCGAGCGCTCTCGCTGGTGCAGGTGGGCGATCGCGTGGTGCTGGTGGGCGAGAGTGGCCAGGGCTTCCAGCGTCTGGCCGAGTTCGAGTCCGACCAGGCCCCGGTGGCCACGTCTCGGAGGGTCGCGGTGTGAACGGCGATGCCGCGTTGTCGCAGGCCCTGGCCGGCGGCGCAAGCCTTGCGGGAACCGCCGTGGCGGTCGCCGTCTTGCCGGCGGTGCTGGTGCTCTGCACGTCCTTCCCGCGGATTCTGCTGACGCTGGGGATCCTTCGTCAGGGACTCGGCCTGGGGTCGGTGCCCGGGGGCCTGGTGGTGACGGGGCTGGCGGCGGTGCTCACCTTCGCGGCCATGGGGCCCACGCTCGAGGCGTCCTGGTCGGGCGGGCTTCGGTCCCTGGCCCAGGGATCCGTCAAGGATCCGACGGTCGCCTGGCAGGGGGCGGAGAGGCCGCTGCGGGATTTCATGTTCGATCAACTGGAGAAGTCGGGCGGGGGAGCCACCCTGAACCGCGTCCTCCAGGCGAGGGGCGTCACCGTCGATCCTGATGCGCCGCCGACCCGGCGGGAAATCACGACCGGGACGCTGGTCCCCGCCTTCGCCCTGAACGAGTTGCGCGTCGCCTGCATGCTGGGCTTCAAGGTCCTGTTGCCGTTCCTGGCGATCGACCTGGCGGTGGCGGCCACGCTGGCCAGCCTGGGCATGTTCATGACGCCGCCGCAGATGGTCAGCCTGCCGCTGAAGTTGATGCTCTTCGTGGCGGTGGACGGCTGGGCCATGGTCTCGGCGGGCCTGGTGTCGGGCATCGTGCAGGGGGCGGCCACGTGAGCGATGGCGGCCTGATGCCCTTGCTGCATTCGGCGCTGGTGGTGGCGCTGGTGGTCGCGCTGCCCTTGCTGCTCGTCTCGGTGGGCTCCGGATTGCTCGCGGGCCTGCTGCAGACGCTGACGAACGTGC
>RFOC01000346.1 GCA_009926815.1 Planctomycetota bacterium | reverse complement strand
GCGAAGTCGAAGCTCACCACGCTGTGCACGCTGAGCACCAGCGGCGTGCTGAGGGCGGCCAGCAGCAGATAGGCCCGCTCGTAGCGGTGCCAGTGGCGGTTGCTGCCCCGCCACCCCAGGGCGAAGAGGCCGTAGGCGAACTGCTGGATCCGGCCCTTGGCGCGATCCCGAAGCGTGGCCAGGTCTGGAATCAGGCCCACGTACCAGAACAGCAGCGACACGTTGAAGTAGGTGCTCACCGCGAACACGTCCCACAGCAGCGGGCTGCGGAACTGCGGCCACATCTCCATCTGGTTGGGAATGGGGAAGAGCCAGTACGCCAGCCAGACACGCCCCACGTGGATGCCGGGGAAAAGGCCTGCGCAGATCACGGCGAAGATGGTCATGGCCTCGGCGAACCGGTTGATGCCGGTGCGCCACTTCTGCCTGAACAGGAACAGGATGGCGCTGATCAGGGTGCCTGCATGACCGATGCCGACCCAGAACACGAAGTTGGTGATGTCGAAGGCCCACATCACCGGGTTGTTGAGGCCCCAGACGCCCACGCCCGTGAAGATCAGGTAGTTCACGCAGACGCCCAGCAGGCCGACCAGCGACAGGCTGAGCACGAAGGCCGCGTACCACGCGAAGGGAGGGCGCTTGGCCTCGGCGACCTGGCACACCTGCCGGGTGACCTGGTTGAAACGGTCCATGTGCAGGACCAGCGGGGCACGCTTGCCGGGCGTGTCGGCGGTGTTGTCCGACTCCTCGAATCCGGGAAGTCGGCTGGCTCCGTGGCTTGGAATCGCGCTCATGCCTGGGCTCCGTTGCGGCCGGCGTTCGCGTGGCCGCCGTGGCCGTGGTCGCTGCCGCCATGGTCATGGTCGTGGGCCCCATGGTCGACGGCCGGATTTCGCACGCGGGCCATGTACTTGAGCCGCGGCTTCACGTTGAGTTCCTCCAGCATGCCGTAGCTCACCTTGGCGGCGTGCAGCTTCGACACCTGGCTGTTCGGATCGTTCAGGTCGCCGAACACGATGGCCTGCGCCGGGCACGCCTGCTGGCAGGCGGTCTGGATGGCTCCGTCCGGAATGGCGAAGTTGGGCTTGCCGCTCGACACGCCGCCCGACTTCACCCACTCGTTCTTGTACTTGATCTTGGCCTGGGCGATGCGCTGCACGCAGAAGGTGCACTTCTCCATCACGCCGCGCATGCGCACGGTGACCTCGGGATTGAACTGCATCCTCAGCCACTCCTCCGGCCCCGTCTCCACGTAGTACTCGGGCTTCACCTGCAGCGGCCCCTGCTGCTCGCGGATCGGGTCGCGGCGCTGGTAGTCGAAGAAGTTGAAGCGGCGGACCTTGTAGGGACAGTTGTTGCTGCAGTAGCGGGTGCCGATGCAGCGGTTGTAGACCATGTTGTTCAGGCCGTCGGCGTCGTGCACGGTTGCGGCGACCGGGCACACCTGCTCGCAGGGCGCGTTCTCGCACTGCATGCAGGTGACCGGCTGCACCGAGAAGCCGTCGGGCTTCCTCGGGTCGGCGCCGCGGAA
>RFOC01000345.1 GCA_009926815.1 Planctomycetota bacterium | reverse complement strand
GCCTGCACCCTCGTCGGATCGCTGGTGCATTGGGGAGATGTGACGCCTCCGCCGGTTCCGTTCGGGGGCGTGACCCAGGTGGCCTCCGGTCAGGGACATGGTCTCGCGTTGCTGGCCGATGGTTCCGTGCGGGGCTGGGGTGGCTGGAACGACAATCAGGCTGGCGAGGCTTCCGTCCCCGTCGGACTGGGTGGTGTCACTCGCATCTGCGCGGGCGTGGGCTCTCACTCGGTGGCGCTTCGCTTCGACGGCACCGTGGTGTGCTGGGGAAGCAACGGCTATGGCGAGTGCCTGGGCACCTCGGTCACGGGGCAAGCCATCGTGGGCACACCCGATGGTCGTCCGGTGATGGTCATGGGGGTGACGTTGACCGAGGTGCGGGACGTGGCTGCGGGCTTCTATCACACGGTGGCACTGCGGCATGACGGCACGGTGGTCACGTGGGGCGAGGACGCTGGGCAGCGAAGCCTGCCGGCCGGACTCGTCGGGGTCCGTGCCATCGGCGCGGGCATGTGGGCCACGTACGTGCTGCGGAACGATGGCACCGTGACGGGTGCGGCGTGCGATGGTTTCGAGCCGCTCGTGACCGCGCCGAGCAGATCGAACCTCTTCACGGCGGTGGCTTCGGGCTGGGATCACGCGCTGGCCATCCGCACGGATCGCTCCCTGGTGGCCTGGGGTGACAACGGCAATTTCCAGTGCTCGATCCCGACCAACGTGACGAACGTGCTTCAGGCGGCGGGAGGGTTCCAGCACAGCATCGCCCTGCTCTCCACGGGACGAGTGCGATGCTGGGGCTCGAACCTGGCCTTCGGTGGCCGCTATGCAGGGCAGGGCACGGATCTCTCGTCGTTGACGAGCGTGACGCAGATCGCGTGCGGCGACTTTCATAACGTGGCTCGACGCAGCACCGGTTCCGTGGTCTGCTGGGGTCTGAATGATCAGGGGCGTTGCCTCGGGTCCTCGGCGACCGGCACGCCGATCGGCGGCACGCCCACCGGCCAGGCCACCCGAGTGCGTGGCGTCACGCTGGCGTCGATCGCGAAGGTGGCGGCTGGAGGTGATCACTCCATGGCCGTGAACGCGGCGGGCGCGGTGTTCTGTTGGGGCAGCAACGTGGATTCCGAGGGCAACGCGGTGGGACAGAGCACGCCGCCGGCGTCCCTCTCGGGGGTGGTGGGGATCGCCGGTTCGGGCAACCACAGCCTCGCCCTGCGCAGTGATGGCACGGTGGTGGGTTGGGGGTCGAACGACTGGGGCGAGAGCCGCGGGACGGATGCCCTCGGACAGCCGATCGGAGGAGCGCCCGATGGGCAGCCGATCCGGATCGATGGCCAGCTGCTTGCTGGAATCTCGCAGATTTCCGCCACCGGTGAGGCCAGCCTGGCCCTTCGGCCCGATGGGACCGTGGTCGCATGGGGTGCGGCTCCCGCGCCAGCGCCGCAGGCACTGGTGGGCGTGCAATCGATCGTGGGTGGTCGATCGCACGCCCTCGTCCTGCTGGATGTCGCCTCAAGCGACTGTGCCGGCGTTGGAGCGGCGGGGCGAGCCTCGCTTCGC
>RFOC01000344.1 GCA_009926815.1 Planctomycetota bacterium | reverse complement strand
CCCGGCCGATCGGCCGGGGCTTTTGCTTTGGGATCCGGTTTCGCCGCCCGGATCCCTCGCTCAACGCCTGCACATCGCCGCTCGGGACCGGGTGGTGTCCCTGGCTGCGCCCTGTCGTGCTCGCTGCGGGACACCACCCGGATCCCTCGCTCGGTCGTGCGCAGCGCCGAAGAGGAGCCGTGATCGCGCCCTGTTCGGTGCGGCTCTCACTCCACCCAGCGGTGGGCGTGGGAGAAGCTCTTGTGGTACCAGCTGCCCTTCTTGAAGGGTCGCAGATGGATGCCGCAGGGGATCGCGTGGCCGTTGCTGTCCTTGATCCTGCCACCGGTCGAATCCATGATCAGGGGGGTGCCATCCGGACTCTGGCCGCACTCGCCGATCCACATGATGACGTGCGTCACCTTGGTGCGCTTGCTGTCCATGATGTAGAGCAGGTCGCCCGGCTGCAGGGTGCGGCAGAGTTCCTCGTACCACGCCTCGGGCTCCCCCTGAGGACGCTGGATGACCTTGGCGCGCATCTCGCCGCGTTCACCCCGCAGCGTGGCTTCCTGGGCCTGCACGCGGATCGAGGTGTTCAGGTGAATGCCCAGCCCCCAGTTGTAGTTCCAGCCGCTGAAGTTGCTGCAATCCACGCCCTTGCCCTGGCGACCGGCGCAGCACTTGTTCCAGGGCCAGTGCTCGGGCGGATTCCAGTCGGGCACGTGGTGATGCTGGTACTGGTAGCCGATGAACCGTGAGGCCCCGGCGATGACGCGCTCCCGCTTCCAGTCGGCGGGCTTCTCGCGCACCTCGGCGGGGCAGTCGAACTTGCGCGGTTCCACGCCCCAGCCGCCGAACTTCCTGCGCACGGCCTCGCTGTACCACTCGTGCTCGGGCGTGCCGCTCTCGAAGCCCACGCTGCCGCGTTCGCCGTGGCGGTCGAACAGCAGCTGCTCGATGGGGTACTTGAACTTCAGCGCGTAGGGGCTCTTGTACTCGCCATGCTGCGGCTTGGCGTCGCCGGCCTCGTCCATCTCCTCGCTCTCGCCGGTGTCGCCGCGATCGCTCTCCGCTCCCGCCGCTTCCAGCCGCTGCTCCCGTCGCTCGCGAGGCGTCTCGCCAGGCGGTGACTGCCAGCGGGAAGGGGCGAGCAGGATCAGCAGGACGAGAAGGCAGGCGGTCTGGAGCATGATCGGAAGTATGCCAAGGACCTGCGTCCGGGCGATAGACTCCTCCCCGTGCTGCAGGAGATCGAGCAACTTGAGGCGTCGGCCACGGCGGCTGCACAGGCTGCGGGGGATGCCGCCGCACTGGAGGCCTGGCGCATCGAGTGGATCGGCGCCAACGGACGCATGAAGACCCTCATGGAGGGTCTGAAGGGGGCGCCGAAGGACCAGAAGCCTGCCCTGGGCAAGCGGTTGAACGCCATGAAGCAGTCGCTCGAGACCCTGTTCGAGTCGCGGAAGTCGGAGGTGGGGGGTGCGGCTGCGGCGGGCCCTGCCATCGACCTGACCGAGCCCGGCCTGCCGGCGGGTGAGGGGCGGCGGCACATCCTCAGCCGCACCATCGCCGACATCGTGCAGATCTTCGG
>RFOC01000343.1 GCA_009926815.1 Planctomycetota bacterium | reverse complement strand
GCCTTCGCGGCTCGCTTCGCGGCCAGATGGCCGCCTCCACGCTGTGCGACGCCAGGGCCTACGGCGAACGCTTCCATCAGGCCGTCCGGCAGTGCTGGCAGCAGGTCCGCACGGAGGTGACGCGTGTCTGAGCAGCTGTGGAACCGGGTCATGCAGCAGCGTGCCGCCGGCCAGTTGCCCCAGGCGATGGCCGCGGTGCGGATGCACCTGAAGTTCAAGCCGCGCGACGCGACGGCACTGCACCTGCTGGCGACCCTGCAACTGGAGGCAGGCGAACTGGAGCCAGCGGTGGTCACTGCCGAGCGTGCGCTCGCGGGCATGCCGGACAATCCGGACTTCGTCTCCACGCTGGCCTCCGCCCTGTCCAGGCTTCGCCGTTTCGAGCAGGCCATCCCCTTGTGGGAACGGCTGCTGAACGCCTCCCCGGATCATGCGCCAACGCTCGCGGCGCTTTCGGCAGCCTGTGCCGAGGCGGGCGATGCCGAGCGGGGCGTGGAGCTGGGCCGTCGAGCGGTGGCCATGGCGCCCGACTCGCTTCCCTTCATCAACAATCTGGCCATTGCGCTCTCCGCCGCGGGTCGCACCGAGGAGCACGAGGCGCTGCTGCGATCCTCGGCCCTGCATCGACCCCACGACACCTACCTGCGCTCATCGCTGCTGATGCAGATGAACTACCGGGTGCAGGATCTGGAGGAAATGCTCGAGGCGCACCGCGCCTATGGACGCCTGGTGCCCGCACCAGCCCCTCCTCGCATCACGGACCCGGATCCGGAGCGCCCCCTGCGCGTGGGCATCGTCTCGCCCGACCTCTGCCGGAGCTCGGTCGCCAACTTCCTTCCCGCGGCGCTGGGCCAGCAGGCGGGCATCACGCTGGTCGCCTTCTTCACCGGCGTCGCCCATCCGGAGGATGGCGTGGCCAGGGGACTGCGCGGCATGTTCCAGGAGTGGATCGACATGCCAAGGCCTTCCGCCCAGGATGTCGACGGGCGGATCCGCGCAGCCCGCATCGACGTGCTGGTCGATCTGGCCGGCCATGTGGGCGACAACCTGCTCTCGAAGCTGGCCACAAAACCGGCGCCGGTCATGGTGACCGCGATCGGATACCCCAACACCACCGGGCTTCCGGCCATGGACCTCCGCGTGGTGGATTCCATCACGGATCCGCCGGGCAGCGAGCGATTCTGCACGGAGCGACTGCTCCGGCTCGATCCCTGCTTCCTGTGCTTTGCCCCCCGGGAGGCGGCGCCCGAGCCGGCCATGCCTCCGGACGACGCACCGATCACCTTTGGCTCGTTCAACAATCACCTGAAGATGTCGCCCCAGACGCTGGCGCTCTGGTCCGCCACGCTCGCGGCGGTGCCAGGATCGAGGCTGGCGCTCAAGTCGAGCCTGGTGGCGCGGTCGCCCCGTGAGCGGAGCCGTACCGAACGCCTGCTGGGCCAGCTCGCCGAGGCCGGCATCTCGCGTGATCGCGTGGATCTCATGCCGCACGCCGAGGGCACATCCGCGCATCTGGCGTGCTACCACCGCCTGCACGTGGCCCTGGACACCACCCCCTACAACGGCACCACCACCACCTG
>RFOC01000342.1 GCA_009926815.1 Planctomycetota bacterium | reverse complement strand
GGAGCTCGGCGTGCGATTCGCGTTCGACCTCTCCATGTTCGGCGCCGGCGGCCTCATGGGCATGCGCATCGCCAACAGCGTGCTGCTGGGCATGGTGCTGAACTTCGTGGTGATCGCCCCGATCATGATCGGCTTCGGGGAGATCGTGCCCGCCAACTGGGCCGCCATCCATGCCCCGGACGGCAGCTACGACATGGCGAGCGCGGTCTTCGGGCGGGTGCACCTGGTGAACAAGTGGTGCCTCTGGTGGGGCGTGGCGATGATGGTGGTGGCCAGCATGGCCGGCCTGTTCGCCAAGCCAAAGATGCTGCTGGCACCCCTGATGGGCCTGTTCCGCTTCGGCCAGGCTGCGCCTCGATCGGAGGACTGCCTGCGCGACATCGAGCTGCCGCTGAAGGTCAGCTTCATCGGCATCCCCATCCTCTCCGCGGCCATCATCTGGATCAACTGGGCCTGGTTCGACGTGAACCCGTGGCTCGGAGCGCTGTCGATTCCCCTGATCATCGTGCTCACGCTCATCGCGGCCAACGCGACCGCCCTCACCAGCACCACGCCCACGGGCGCCCTCTCGAAGATCACGCAGTTCACCTTCGGCTCCATGCAGCCGACGCATCCCGCGACCAACCTGATGACCGCCGGCGTGACCACCGAGGTGGCGAGCAACGCCAGCAACCTGCTCATGGACATCAAGCCCGGGTACATGCTCGGGGCCAAGCCGCGCCAGCAGGCCTGGGGTCATTGCATCGGCATTCTCGCCGGAGCGCTCGCCAGCACGCCGCTCTTCTTCGAGCTCTTCCTGGCCAAGTGGAAGCCCGAGTCGCAGACGCTCGAGCAGGCGATCACCGCCGACTGGGCCGTGCCCGGCGCGCTGCAGTGGGCCGCCATCTGCCGCGTGATCGAGGGCATGGGGAAGGCGGCCACCGGAAGCGAGTCGATCATCGTGGGCGCCGATGGCATCGCTCGCCTCTGGGACGTGTTGCCCGTGTCCGCTGCCTGGTCGATGGCCTTCGGCGCCCTCGCCGCCCTGCTGCTCGAGGTGATGCGGGGCGTGACCAAGGGCAGGTTCCCACTCTCGGCGGTCGGCATCGGCCTCGGCGCCGTGCTGCCGCCTGAAAGCACCATCTTCATGTGGCTGGGTGCCGCGTTCTTCACCTTCTTCGAGCGGCGCTACCACGAGCGGGTCGGCCAGTTCGGCCACCGGCTCTGGGTCGACTCGAAGGAGGCCGTCTGCGCGGGCATCATCGCCGGCTGGGCACTCATGGGGATCGGCGACGGACTCATCGGTGCTCGGGTGGAGTTCCCGCAGACCGAGGCCGAGGCCGCCGCGATGGACAAGGCCACGGCCGCGAACGCGCCGCCCCAGGTCACGCCGACCACCGCCCCGGCCGCGCCCGCGGCCCACTGACGCTCAGTCCGCCGTCTCCTCGGCCAGCGCGGCATCGTCGTCGGCATCGCGCGCGGTGATGGCCACGTCCAGGTCACTCACCAGCCGCCACGCATGCTCGACCAGCGTGTCGATCGCGCGCATGGCGTCCAGGTGAGCATTGGCATCACCCACACTCACCTTGCCCTCGCCCGTGGCCTCGAGCGT
>RFOC01000341.1 GCA_009926815.1 Planctomycetota bacterium | reverse complement strand
CTCCCGCACCATCAGCGAGCCGGTGCCGCCGGCCCTGCAGGACCGCTTCAGCCTGCAGGACGAGGAGGTCCTGCAACTGGCCCGCTGGGGCATGCTGGCCGAGGCTCACGCCTCCAGTCGCGCGGGGCGAGAGGTCCCGCTGGACATCGAGTGGGCCCGCGACGGCGACACGGGCGAGCTCTTCCTGCTGCAATCCCGCCCCGAGACGGTGCACACGCAGGCCGTGCCCAGCGCACGCCTGGAGCGTTTCCGAATCCAGGCATCGCCCCCCGCGCTCCTGACGGGCAAGAGCGTGGGCACGCGCGTGGGTTCGGGCCGGGTGCGCGTGGTGCGCTCCGTCGGGGACCTGCACCTGTTCCAGCAGGGCGAGGTGCTGGTGGCCGAGGCCACCGATCCGGACTGGGAGCCGGTGCTGCGCAAGGCCGCGGCGGTGGTCACCGAGCGAGGCGGACGGACATGCCACGCCGCCATCGTCTCTCGCGAGATGCGCCTGCCGTGCGTCGTCGGTGCGGCCGGAGCCCTGAACCGACTGGCCGATGGCCAGATGGTGACCGTGTCCTGCGCCGAGGGTGACGTCGGTCGCGTGTACGGCGGTTCCGTGCCCTTCACGCGCACCGAGATCGATCCGGACACCTTGCCCCCCACACGGGTGCCACTGATGCTCAATGTGGCGGACCAGGGAAACGCCTTCACCCTGGCCCGATGGCCCGTCGCCGGCGTGGGCCTGCTGCGCACGGAGTTCCTGGTCTCCGAATGGATCGGGATGCACCCCATGGCCGCGGTGCATCCCGAGCGCGTGCCCGACCCGGAACTGCGCCATCGACTGCGCGAGAGGGCGCGAGGACACGTGGACGCGACAGCCTTCGTGGTGAGCCGGCTGGCCGAGGGCATGGCCCAGTTCGCCGCGGCATTCCATCCCCGCCCGGTGGTGGTCCGGTTCAGCGACTTCAAGACCAGCGAGTACGCCCGCCTGGAGGGCGGCACCGCCTTCGAGCCGCACGAGCCCAATCCCATGATCGGCTTCCGCGGCGCCTCCCGGTATGCCCACAATCTCTATCGCGAGGGGTTCGCGCTGGAGTGCGAGGCCATCCGTCGCGTGCGCCAGGACATGGGCTTGACCAACCTGGTGGCCATGGTGCCGTTCTGCCGCACTTTGGCCGAGGCCCGCCTGGTGCTCGAGGAGATGGGCCGGCACGGCCTCTCCCGCGGCGCGGACGGCCTGCAGGTGTGGATGATGGCCGAGATCCCCAGCAATGCCCTGATGGCACGTGAATTCGCGCAGTTCTTCGACGGTTTCTCGATCGGCTCCAACGATCTGACCCAGCTCACGCTGGGCATCGACCGGGAAAGTTCGCTGCTCGCAGCCGGCTTCGAGGAGGGTGATCCCGCCGTCCGCAAGCTCATCCGCATGGTGATCGAGCAGGCCCATGCCGCCGGCCATGCAGGCACCGTTGACGCGCGCGATCAGCGGCACCTGGCTTGCCTGGGCTGCTCGCAGCAAGAGCGCGTAAGCGCCGTAGGGCTGCGATACGTCTTGCACAAAGGTCTTGTCCGATTGCAGGTCGGCGCCTGCGCAGAACGCCTTGCTGCCCGCG
>RFOC01000035.1 GCA_009926815.1 Planctomycetota bacterium | reverse complement strand
GCGCAGGAAGCCGGTGAACAGCACCTTGTTGCCGATGCCCATGGCCGCGGCCATCTCGATCATGCGCTGGGCCTGGTCGCCGTTGCCGGCCACCACGAACTTCACGCCTTCCATGACGTCCAGCACCCGCTTGGCCGCCGCGATGAAGTACTCGGGGCCCTTCTGCATGGTGATGCGACCGAAGTACAGCACCACCTTCTCGCCCTGCTTGATGGGTTCCACGCCGGCGGCCCTCGGATCCAGGTCGACGCCGTTGTACACCACGTCGATCTTGTCCGGATTCACGCCGTACCGGTTCACGCACAGGTTCCGCGTGAGCATGCTCACCGTGATCACCCGAACCGCGCCATGCATGCCGCGGCGCTCGATGTTGTAGATGGGCTGGTTCACGTGCTCGCCGCTGCGGTCGAACTCCGTGCTGTGCACGTGCACCACCAGGGGCTTGCCGGTCATGCGGGCCACCGCCAGGCCGGCCGGGTAGGTGAGCCAGTCGTGGGCGTGGATCACGTCGAACGGCATGCCTCGCGTGGCGGTCACGCAGAAGCGCGCGTATCGCTCCGCCTCCGCCAGCAGGTCGCCGCCGTAGTCGCTGCTGCGTGCATGGAACTGCTCCGTGCCGCGTCCACCCGACTCCGGAACCGAGTCCTGCACCGCCAGTTCGGCCATGAGCGCCGCTCGGACCTGGGGGTCCAGCGTCTCCGGCAGCTTGAGCACGCGGCGGAGCGACGCGGATTCCAGGGCCAGCCGAAGCACGGCCGGTGGCAGACTGCTGCTGTACGGTGCCGGCGCCGTCATGGGAAGACCCAGGGTGGTCACGCGCGTCAGTGCGTGGCGGACGCGCTCGAGCGTCTCCACCGGGATTGGGGCCGACACCGGGGCTTCCGCGCTCCTGGGCTGCGTCACCGCGGCGGGGGGCGGCAGCGATGGATGCACGGGCACCGAGCCGGGGCTGATCAGGTCCACATGGCTCGCGTAGGTCGCCTGCACATGCTTGGGCAGCACGAAGGTGACCTCGTCGCCCCGTCGATCGAGGGCCTTGGTCAGGCCGTAGCAGGCCGTGCCCAGCCCACCCGAGATGAACGGGGGAAACTCCCAGCCCAGCATGAGCACCTTGCGCGCCACGCTATGCCTCGTCGCCCCCGGCCATGTCGCCCAGGTTGCGGAAGGCGGCCTCGTAGGCCAGAAGCCAGAGGGCCACCCGGTCCAGCGACTGACCGCGATCGGCCGGCACCGTGATCGTGTTGCGGAACACGTACGTGCGGTCATCGGCGCGGTAGTGCCTCGGAGCCAGCACCGGGCCTTCGCCACCCAGGTTCACCAGCTCCTCCTCGATCAGTTCCTCCAGAGGATCGCCGAAGTGGAGCAGGTCGGTCTCGATGCTCTCGCTCAGCCAGCGGTCGGCGGTGCTGAGGCTGACGATCCAGCCCGAGCCATCGCTCTCCACGGCGTACCAGGCCGGCGCCGCGGCGTCGCGGGCATCGCATCGCAGGCGGCCGGCGAGCACCTGGACATCGCCGAACACGCCGTGTCCGCGCATCCGCTCCGCCAGGTTCTCGAGGAAGTTCTGCACGTCCGACATGGGTGCTCCTTGGGTCTCCACCGGGCGAACGATGATAGCGAAATCCCGCGTCGCCTTCGGCCGAGGATTCATGCGGCATGCTCGCCGCTTCAACCTAGACTGAACGCATGCGTCCCGCGGCTTCCGCCGACACCGAAGGCCCGTGGACCACGCGGCGGTTGCTGCAATGGACCACAGGTTTCCTCTCGGATCGAGGGGTGGATTCGGCGCGCCTCTGCGCCGAGCTCCTTCTGGCGCACGTGTTCGGCTGCGAGCGAACGCGGCTCTACATGGAGGTCGACCGTCCGGCTTCCGCCATGGAGCTCGCTCGCCTGCGCGAACTGGTGAAGCGCGCGGGCGGCCATGAGCCGGTCCAGTACCTGGTGGGCGAGACCTGGTTCCACGCCCGAAGTTTCCTGGTGGATCGCAGCACCCTCATTCCGCGGCCCGCCACCGAGACGCTGGTGGGCCTGGCGGTGGACTGGGCCCGTGCCCGCGGCACCCCGCTCCGCATGCTGGACGTCTGCACCGGCAGTGGCTGCATCGCGGTGAGCGTGGTGGCCGCGCTGACCACGCCGCGGAAGGGCTGGGCCGACGCCCCGCAGCCGCCCCTGGACGCCCAGGCGGTGGCCACCGACCTGGTGCCGGCGGCACTCGACCTGGCGGCACGCAACGCCGCCCGGCACGGGCAGCAGGATCGCGTCGAGTTCCGCCAGGGCGACCTCTTCGCGGCTCTTCGGCCGGACGAGAGAGGCATCTTCGACCTGGTCACCGCCAACCCGCCCTACGTGAGCGATGCGGAATGGTCCCGATGCGCCCCCAACGTGCGCGATCACGAGCCGGTCAGTGCGCTGCGGGGTGGACCCGATGGCCTGCGCCTGATCGAGCCGCTGCTGCGGCAGGTGGGGGACTGGCTGAGGCCCGGTGGTCGCGTGCTGGTGGAGGTGGCCGCCTCGCAGGGCGACGCCGTGCGGCGCCTGGTGGGGGACACGCCAGGGCTCCGCTTCACGGGCGTCATGAAGGATCACGAGGGCCTGGACCGCGTGCTGGTGGCGGACCGCGCCTGAGCGGCTCAGTCGCCTGCGGGCGCCTGCGGCACGAGCGCCTTCCTCACCTCGTCGAGCAGTTGCTGGGCCTGGAAGGGCTTGAAGAGGAAGCAGTGCAGCCCTTCCTGGCTGCTTCGCACGATGCTGTGATGCGGGTCGTAGCCGAAGCCGGTCATGAGGATCACGGGCATGTCCGGATCCGCATCCTTGGCGGCCCGGAAGATCTCGTAGCCATTGCGGTCCGGCATGCGCACATCCGACAGCACCAGCTCGAACGGCTCGCTGGACGACTTCGCCTGCTGCAGCGCCTCGATGGCGGCGGTGGCCGAGTCGAAGAGCCGGACCTGTGCTCCGTGCTGACCCAGGATGGTCGCGATGGCCTCGCGGATGCCGGCCTCGTCATCCACCACCAGCACCCGACGGCCCTGGAGCAGGTTGTCCTCGCCGGTGGGGCCCTCCACCCGATCCACGCCCAGCACCCCGCGGAAGCCCTCGCTGGCGGCCTTGAGGCGACGCTCCAGCGTGGTCAGGTGCCCCTCGAGCCGGTTCAGGCACTCCAGGGCCTCGCCGGAGGCGGCCGCCTTGGCGGCGTCGAGCGACTCGCGCACGCTCCGCACCGGCACGGCGATCTCCTCGCGCACGCTGCCGCTGACGCGCTGGTTGGTGGTGTAGCGCTCCACGATCAGCATGTCGAGGATGTTGAGCGCCATGGCCACGTAGCGCCCGTACAGCTCCAGCAGCAGCCGATCCTCCTCCTCGAAGGCGCGGGGGTCGCCGCTCTCCAGGTTGGCGGTGCCCACCACGCGATCGTGCAGCAGCAGTGGGGCGGTGAGGGCGCAGCGGCAGCCCGGCAGGCCCTGCATGTAGCGGGGATCGTGCTGCGGATCACGGCAGAGCACGCTCTCGCCCGTGCTGGCCACCCAGCCGGTGATCCCGTGGCCCTCGGCCTCGGCCTTCATCTGCTTGCCGATGGGCAGCGGCTCGATGCCCCGGTGGATCACCAGTTCCAGCACGCGACTCTTGCGGTCGAGCAGCCGGACCTCGAAGTTCGCGGCGCCGAACAGGTCGCGCAGCCCCTGCTCGATGCGGCCCTCGATCAGCTTCAGTCGCTCCGCCACGTTGAGCGGGTTCACGATGATCGCATCCAGGTCCAGCAGCGATGCGCCCGCCGCGTCCACCGCTTCCACGCGGTCGAGCAGCCGCTGACGGGGCGAGACGTTGACCAGGATGGCCAGGGCTCGATCGCCCGCGGGGCCCAGCCGCGACACCTGCGCCTCGAAGCTTCGGTTGCCGGCACGGAACCGACGACTCTGGAGCCGCCGGGTCCCGTCCGGCTCGCGAAGGCATTCCCGAGCCGAATCGGCGAACTTGCGCAGCGTCTCGGGATCCTGGCCTGCCAGCCGCGCACTCATCCAGAGGATCTCGCCCGAGGCGTCGACCACGCCGAGACCGTCGGCAACCTCCTCGAGCAGCGTGGCCGCGTCGAAGGTGCCTTCGGGCTGGATCCTGTGGGGCATGCGTGGAGTCTAGGGTGGGCGCGGTCCGGTTTCCGTACACTCATCGGCCGTCGAGACCCCCATGCTTCAAGCCGAAGGCCTGATCAAGCGATTCGGCACGCGGAATGCCGTTTCCGGCGTGGACTTGCGCGTGCAGCCGGGGTCCGTCTGCGGGTTTCTCGGCCCCAATGGCGCCGGCAAGAGCACCACGCTCCGCATGGTGGTGGGCGTGCTGCCTCCCGATGCTGGACGCGTGATGGTGGATGGTCGCGACGTGTGGCGCGATCCGCAGGCAGCGCGCGCCTCGATCGGGTGGCTGCCCGAACGCGCGCCGCTGCACTTGGACTCGACGGTGGAGGAATGCCTGGCCTGGTCGGCACGGCTGCACGGGGTTCCCCAGGCGCGCGTGACGTCGCGCGTGGCCGAGATGGTGCATCGGTGCCAGTTGGGCGAGGTGAAGCAGCGCCTGTGCGGAGCGCTCAGCCGGGGCTTCCGGCAGCGTGTGGGTCTGGCGGCGGCCATGGTGCATGAGCCACGGCTCCTGATCCTGGATGAACCCACGGCCGGCCTCGATCCGGCGCAGGTGCTCCTCTTCCGTGAACTGCTCCAGTCGTTGAAGGGGCGGACCGCCATCCTGCTCAGCACCCATGTGCTCGCCGAGGTGGAGGCGGCCTGCGACGCGCTGGTGGTCCTCGACCGGGGACGCGTGATGGCCACGGGAACGCCCGCGCAGGTCCGGCTCCGGCTCGGCGTGAGCCCGCGTCTGGAGCTGGAGGTGGACGATCCCATCCGTGCGGAGGCCGCTCTGCAGGAGTGCGGTCTTCGGCTCGCCCGACGGACGGCCTGCGCCGATGCGCCGTGGACGGACATCGTGGCCGAAGGGGAGATCACGCCCGAGGTTCGAGGCCGCGTCTCGCGCGCACTCGCGCGCGACGGCGTGGCCATTCGCAGGCTCGACATCGAGCACGGTCCTCTGGAGGAGGCGTTCAGGCGACTCTCGGAGGAGACCGCGTGAGCGCCTTCCTCGCCTCGGGCCGGCGCGACGTCATGCAGTCCGTGCTGGGCACGCGCGCCTGGACGTTGGCGGCCGCCATGGCCATGCTCTCGGGGCTGCCCCTGCTGGCGGTGCCGCCAGGCGCCGGGGCGCTGGTGGACCTTGCACCGGCCTTCTCGATCGGCGCGTGGTGCGTGCTGGTGGGCTCCTCGCTGCTGGGCGCGGCGGCCATCAGCCGCGAGCGAAGGGAGGGGACGTGGGATCTGGTGCTTGCGGCCGCGGAGCCGCCGTCGGCATCCCTCTGGGGCAAGTGGCTCGGCCTGCTGGTGTCGGTGGCGGTGCTCCAGTCCGCGTTCGTGCTGCTGGCGATCGTCTGCATGGCCACGGCGCCGGTGGACCGTGCCGCGGCGATGGCTGGCGTGCTGGGCCTGTGGCTGGTCGGTTGCCTGGGTGCCTCGGTGGGGCTGCTCGCCGGCGTGGTCGTGGCATCCGGTCTTGGCGCCTCCATCGTCGCGCTGCTGCTGGTGGGGGCCTGGGTCTCCATCGCCCGCTCCATGCAGGCGCTGGGTGATCCTTGGTTCGGAGCCGTGGGTTACGCCCTGGATCCCATCCGCCGCGCTCAGGAGTGCGCCAGCGGCAGCTTCGCCCTGGGGGGCATGTTCGCCATGGTGCTCGCCTCGCTTGCGCTGGCCTGGGCCGCGGCCACGGGCGCCGACGCCCAGCGCCTGCCTCGCGGAGCCGGCGCCTGGCGGCTCCGCATCATGGCGTCGGTGGTGGGCGCGGGCCTGGCGGTGTTCGCCGGCATCTCGCTCCGGGGTCCCGGGTCGGTCTCGCCGCGGATCGATCTCCATTCCATGTTCCGCGGCGAGCCGGTCGAGGCGCTTCGCAAGGCGGTCGCGGCGGCGCGGGGGCCGGTGCAGGTCACGCTGTTCACCGCTCGGGGTCTTGGTGACCCATCCGTCGTCGCCGCCCGGCAGGGCATGGATCGGCTGCTTGCCTGTCGCGATGCCGGGGGTGAGGCGCCAGCCTGGAGCGAGATCGACCTGCTCTCGCCGGTCGACGCGGGTCGCGCGGCCCAGGCGCTGCAGTCCATCCAGGCAAGCGAGACCGCGGCGGTTGACGCGTGGCGGAAGGCGTTCGCCGCCGCGCTGGCCTCGCTTGAACGGGTGTGCGCGTCCGGTGATCTGGCCGCACCCGTGCAGCAGGCGGCCGCGGGGCGTCCGCAGGGCGACCTGCTGGGGGTCAATCTGGGCAGTCTGGCCGCCGGTCTGCAGCGCGCCGCCAGCGAGGGCCGGTCGTGGCGAGCGGCCTTCGAGCAGGTTGCGGCGGGCAGCGCGGACCAGCCCCTGGGCGATGTGGAAGGCGCCGGTCGCGGCCTGGCCACGGAACTGGGTGTGTGGGCCCGCATGTTGCGCGAAGGCGCTGACGCCCTGGGCCGAAGCGGTGCGGCGTCGCAGCGCGATGCAAGCCGCAGGCTGGCCGAACTCTCCGATGCGTGCCGCGCTGCGCAGGATGCCATCGACCGCCTGCCGCCCCTGCGGATCAGCGAGGTGGCTGCCGCCCTGCGATCGCCGCCCCTGGTGGTGGTGAGCACCGCCAACGGTGCCGCGGCGGTTCCCGCGTGGCGCCTGCTCGAGGGGCCCGGTCCGGCCGACCTGGCGATGGCGGGCGCCTTCGCCGCCGCCGAGGGCGCGCCGCGCGACAGCGTGGTGGTGGTGCATGCCATGGCGCGCTCGCCGCTCGAGGCCACCGCGGCAGGGTCGGATCTGGCCTTCATGGCCGATGCCCTTCGTGGTGCCCGCCTCCGCGTGGAGGCGTGGAATCCATCGCAGGGTCCGCGTCCGGCCTCGCGAGGATCGCAGCGTCGCGCGTGGATCGTGGTGCCGCCACTGACCCGGACCAGCCTGGAACCTGACGCGGCCGAGGAGGCGCTGCTGGGGGCCACGCGGCGACTGCTGCAGGAAGGCCAGTCGGTGCTGCTGCTGGTGGCGCCCAGCGTGGCCGCCAGCATGGGCATGATCGATCCGTGGGCGGGCCTGCTGGCGGATTTCGGCCTGACGGCGCGGAGCAGCGAGATGGTGGTGCAGCTGCAGGCCAGCTCGGAATCGGGGCGTTCCCTTCGCCAGGGCATCGAGGGCGTGGCCGCCGGTGATCACGCGATCGCCGGGGTGCTGGGTGGGCCGACGGTCTGGCCCATGGCGGTGCCGCTGCGTCTGGATCCGGTGTCGGGTGTCCATGCCGCCGTGGTCGCTCGCGTCCCCGAGGAGCCATCGATCTGGATCGAGGACGATCCTCGCGTGGTCACGCGCGGCACCGCGGAGGTTCCCACCGCGAAGGCCATGAAGCCTGGTGCGGTGGTGCCGCTGCTTGAGGTGGCGGAGCGAGGATCGCAGCGCGTGGCGCTGGCCGGTGGCGTGGCCTGGGCCCTGTCCCAGTCCGCGGCGGCCGCCGATGCGCGCGGCATGCCGCGTCATGCGGGCAACCGCGACCTGCTCGTGGGCACGGCGCGATGGCTGGTGGGGGATGCCACCGTGATCGCTCAGTCGCCGGTCGCCGGGAGCGCGGGACGCGGACTCTTCGCGGTGGCGTGGCTGCCGGCGATCGTGCTGCTGGGGATCCGGATGGGCGTGTCCACCCTGCGGAGGCGAGCGTGATCCATCCCCGGACATGGGCCGTGCCGGCGATCGTGCTGGTCGCATCGCTCGCGATGGGCTGGTGGTGGCGCCTCGACGGCTGGCAGGGTCCGCCTCGGCCGCTCTGGCGGCAGTCGGCTGCTTCGGTGACGGGCATCGAGATCAGGGGCCGTGGATCGATCTGGTCCTACGCGCGCGAGGGTGACGCATGGGTGCAGACCGAGCCCTTCCGTCAGCCCGCCGACGTCGCGGCCGTGCGCCGACTGCTGGCTGCCGCCGCGGATGCCACGCCCGTGTATCGGCAGGCTCTGGCGCAGGTCCCGCAGGCGGCCGGACTGGCGACACCCGAGGCGACGCTGGTGATCCGCAGCGGTGAACGCGATCGCGCCACGCTTCGGATCGGCACGGAGCATCCCGGCGGACTGGCATGGGTGGCTGACGAGGCCGCCGGCGAGGCGGGTCCCTGTGCGGCCGAGCTGCGTCGGAGCGTGCTGGGCGCGTTGCAGGGCGAACTCCTGGATGACCACGTGTTCGAGCTGGCGGGAGCGGACAGCGATCGCATCCTTCTTCGCGTGGGAGGCGAGCCGCCGGCCGTGCTCGAGCTGCAGCGAACCCCTGCGGGGTGGCGCATGCTGCAGCCCTGGGCGTCACGCGCCGATGGTGCCGTGGTGGCCTCGTTCCTCCAGGGTCTGGCCAAGCTGCGGGTTCAGGGCGTGGTGGATCGCGACATGGGGGATGGCGCGCTGCATGGCCTGAAGGTGCCCGCGGCAGCGCTTGCCGTGCGCACGCTCGATCCCTCCCGCGGCGAGGCTCGTGAGGAGGTCGTCCTGCTGGGTTCGGATGCGGGGCAGGGGGCTCGCTTCGCGCGAGTCGGGGAGCGTCCGTCCGTGGTCCAGGTGGACGCGCAGACCGTGGCCGGCCTGGTGCCTCCGGCGGCGGCGTTCGTGGATCCCCGCGCGTGCGGCCTTCCGCCCGCCCAGGTCCGCTCGGTCCGCATCCTGGATGCCGAGGGTTCGCCTCGCTGCGAATGGATCCGTGCGGGCGACGACTGGCTGGCGCAGCGAGGATCCGCGGGGGTGCCCGTGGATGATCGCAACCTGCGAGAGCTGCTCCGCTCGCTCTGCGAGACGCGGGCCGCGGGCATCTCGGGCGATCCGGCCCGGCCTGAATGGCTGGTCGGCACCGTGGAACTCCGGGCCTCGGACCAGGACATCCGGCGCGTGCAGGTCTGGCGCATGCCCGATGGTCGCTGGGCCATGACCGACGGCGATGGCCCGGTGCGGGTGTACCCCGCCTCGCTGCCCATGCCGCTGGCGGCCTCGGATCACCCGCCGAAGCGGTAGTGCAGCAGCGCGTCCGGGCCTCGGCGGCGCACGGCCAGAAGCCGCATCGGAATGCCGTCGGCGATGCGCTCGCTCACGCGGCCGCGCGCGGGACCCATGGCCTGCTCGTCGGCCAGCAGTCGGGGACCCACGAAGACCCAGGCCTCGTCGATGAGACCTTCCTGCAGCAGTGCCCCGGTCAGGCCGCCGCCGGCCTCCACCAGCACGTTGCTCACGCCGAACTCGCGGCGGAGCGCCTCGAGCAGTCCCCGGAAGTCGCTGTGCTGCTTCATGCAGCCCACGCCCAGGTCGCCCAGCGAGCGGCGGTGCTCGCTTCGCTCGCCGAAGGCCTTGGGAAGCGTGGTCACCACGGTGCGGTGCTGCTTCGCGGTGCGGACCACCTGCCGGTCGAGCGGCAGCGCCAGTTCCGGGTCCACGATCACGCGGATGGCGTTGCGCCGGGGCGTGCCCACCCGGCAGTTCAGCATGGGGTCGTCGCGCATCACGGTGCCGATGCCGGTCAGGATGGCGTCCACTCGGCCTCGCTCTCGGTGCACCATGGCGCGGCTGCGATCGCCGCTGATCCACTGGCTGTCATGGCTTCGCGAGGCGATGCGGCCATCCACGGTCTGGGCCCACTTCGCGATCACCCAGGGCAGGGCGGTGGTGACGCGCTTCACGAAGGGCGCGTTCAGTTCGCGCGTCTCGGGAAGGCTCAGCTGCTCGCAGGCGATGCCCGCCCCGCGCAGCCACGCCTGGCCGCCCTGGGCCTCCGGGTGCGGATCCTTCTCGCCGTAGATCACGCGCGCCACGCCGGCGGTGCGGAGCGCCTCCACGCAGGGCGGCGTGCGGCCGTGGTGCGTGCAGGGTTCCAGCGTCACGATCGCCGTGCCGCCGCGCGCCTTCGCACCCGCGCGCTTCAGAGCCTCCACCTCGGCGTGCGGGCCGCCAATCTTGCGGTGGTAGCCCCAGCCCGCCATGGCGCCGTCGCGATCCAGCACCACGCAGCCCACCATGGGATTCGGCTCCACGTGGCCGTGGCCACGCACGGCCAGACGTGCGGCCAGCCGCATGAGCACCGCCGGATCGCTCATGCGACGGCTCCGACGGTCAGGCTTCCGGATCCGGTTCGTCGCGAGCCGGGCACGGCGGCACCTTGCCAGCGAATGGTCGCCACCAGCAGGTCATCGTCCGCCATCCGGTCTCGCCATCCCTGCACCACATCGACCAGGTGCCCCGCCCAGTCCGCCGGGTCCTCGGCACGCTCGAGCGAGGCCCGGAGCCGCTGCAGCCCGAACTGCTCACCCCTGCGGTTGCGGGCCTCGAACAGGCCATCCGTCAGCATGAAGAGCGTGTCGCCAGTCCGCAGCTGCATGGTCTCCTCGGCGGAGCCGAAGTCCTCGTCCGACATGGCACCAAGCAGCAGGGTGGTGCTGTCGAGCCGGCGCACGCAGGCGTCGACACCACGGACGTAGAGGGGCGGATGGCCCGCGCTGGCGTGGCGGATCGAGCCGGAGTCCGGATCCAGCAGCAGTGCCGCGGCAGTGGCGTGGATGCCGTGCCTGGAGAGGGTGAGCAGGCAGTAGGCGTTCAGCCGCTGCAGCAGCTCGCCCGGCCCAATCGAGGGCTGCGCGGCCACGATGCGATCGATCTCGCCCGAGAGGCGTGCCACCGTCATCGCGGCGGCCAGTCCATGCCCGGAGACGTCCACCTGCACGATCCGGAGCGACCCGTCCGGTGCGATGCTCGCATGCAGGTAGTCGCCGCCCACCTCGTCCGCAGGCACGTGCCGGAACGCGAACGAGACGCCCGGAACGGAAACGTCGGCGGGGAAGAGGGCCCCCAGAACCGCCCGCGCCTGCGAGAGTTCCCGCCGCATGCTGAAGAAGCCGGAGTGCACCATGCGCTTGCGGAAGCGCCGACGATGCATCCACAGCCGCAGCCAGCACACGGCCAGCCCCGGCAGCAGTCCCAGAGGCGCGAACACGCTGGCCACGCCCGCCTCGATCCATCGGGATGAGGCCTCCGTCAGCGTGCCGTCCGTGTCGACCTGCACCGCAGCGTCGCCGCCGGTGCCCAGCGCCACGTACAGGAACTGACTCGCCGCATACACCACCAGCAGAGGCCACATCGGTCGCAGGCTCTCCCGCACGGTCCACGGCAGGAACATGCAGGCCATGAAGTAGAGCAGTGCGAGCGCGCCGAAGCCGCTGGTGTCGACCCCCGGCATCCAGATGCGGCTGGCGACATCGGTGGCCAGGGTGAACAGTCCGCTGAGCAGCACGAAACGTCCAGCGGCCCGCACGAGCTCTTCGTGGCTGTGCAGCGCGGGTCGCACGCGCCACTGGAACCACGCGGCCAGGCCGATGGTGAGCAGCGTCGAGACCAGCGTGATGATCGGCCCGGCCCAGCTGCCTTCGAGTTCGAGCCTGCCCGGCTCCATGCGCAGCAGCCAGATCTGCAGGGCTACCAACGCGAGCCCAAGCAGCGACAGCACCATCGTCACGATGAGCAGCCACCCCAGCCTTCGGCGCAACCAGATCTCCAGTTCGCGCTCGTACTCGGCGGTGAAGATCGGGGCCTCCGCGGACATCGACGCGAGCGTAGCCGCCCGCTCGGGGCAAGAGAAAGGGCCCGTCCAATCGGACGGGCCCTGCGGTTCTCGATCGGATCTGGCCGTCGAAGGCTCAGGCCTTCGCCAGCACCTCGTCCTTCAGGCGGTCCGGCATGATGCGGTAGGTGCAGGGCTCCATGGAGCTGCTGGCACGTCCCTGCGTCATGCTGCGGAGCGTGGTGGTGTAGCCGAACAGCTCGCTCAGCGGCACCTCCGCCGTGATCAGGCGGGTCACGCCGCGCAGCTCGCTGTCCACGATCTGGCCGCGACGGCTGGCCAGGTCGCCCGCCACGTTGCCGAAGAACTCGTCGGGCGTGGTCACCACCAGCTTCATGATCGGCTCGAGCAGTGACAGGCCCGCGCGGCTGCACGCTTCGCGCACCGCCAGGGCACCCGCCTGCTCGAAGGCGATCTGGCTGCTGTCCACGTCGTGGTAGCTGCCGTAGACCAGCTGCACCCGCACGTTGATCACCGGGTAGCCGCCCAGGATGCCGCTGGCGCAGGCCTGGCGCACGCCGTATTCCACGCTGGGAATGAACTCGCGGGGGATCACGCCGCCCGAGATCTTGTCCTCGAAGACCACGCCGTCCTCCATCTCCAGCTCGAGGGCCTCGGCCTCCTCCTTGGTGATGGGGCTGACGCTGACCACCGCGTCGCCGAACTGGCCGCGGCCGCCGGTCTGCTTCTTGAACAGGCCGCGGATGTCGTTGGCCGTGCCGGTGATCGTCTCGCGGTAGGCCACGCGGGGCTTGCCCACGGTCACGTTCACCTTCATGTCGCGCACCAGCTTGTTCTTGATGATCTCCAGGTGCAGCTCGCCCATGCCGCTGATGATCGTGTCGCCCGTCTCCTCGTTGTAGTTGGAGCGGAAGCTCGGATCCTCGCGGCGGATGGTGGTGAGCGCCTCGCCCAGCTTCTTCTTGTCATCGGCCGAGTTCGGCTCGATGCTCATGCTGATCACGGGCTCGGGGAAGGTCATGCGCTCCAGGATGATGGGGTTCTCCGGATCGCACAGCGTGTCGCCGGTGTACGAATCCTTCAGGCCCACCACGGCCACGATCTGGCCGCAGCCGGTCTTGTCCAGGGCGGTGCGGTTCTGGGCGTGCATCTCGTACAGGCGGCTCACGTTCTCGCGCTTGCCGTTGCCCGGGTTGAGCACGCGCATGCCCTTCTCCAGGGTGCCCGAGTACACGCGCAGGTAGGTCAGGTTGCCGGCCACGTCGCTGACCACCTTGAACACCAGGGCGCTGAAGGGGGCCGTGTCGCTGTGCGGGCGGCTCATCTTCACGGTGGTGTCCTTGGGGTCCACGCCTTCCACGTCGTTGCGCTCGGTGGGGCAGGGCAGGAAATCCACGGCCGCGTCGAGCACCTTCTGGATGCCCACGTACTTCAGGGCCGAACCGCACAGCACGGGGAAGCACTTGAGGCCGATGGTGCCCTTGCGAAGGGCCTTCTTCAGCTCGTCCACGGTGATGGTGCTCGGGTCGGTGAGGAACTTCTCGGTCAGGGCGTCGTCGAGCTCGCAGATCTTCTCGACCATCATGGCCCGGTACATCTCGGCCTTCTCCTTGTGCTCGGCCGGGATCTCGCCCTCGGTGATGTTGTTGCCCTGCTCCTCGGTGACCCAGTACATCGCCTTCATGCGCATCAGGTCGATGACGCCCTTGAAGTCGTTGCCGTTGCCCACGGGGCACTGCACCGGGATGGCGTTGGCGCCGAGGCGGGCCTTGATGCTGTTGAAGCTGTAGTCGAAGTCGCCGCCCATCTTGTCCATCT
>RFOC01000340.1 GCA_009926815.1 Planctomycetota bacterium | reverse complement strand
CATGGCCGGCCGGGCGGCGGGGGCGTGCGTGCTGGCGTACCTGGTCCTGCAGATGGCCTACAACGTGCGTTTGAAGCGCGTGCCACTGGTGGATGTCAGCGTGCTGGCCTCGGGCTTCTGCCTTCGTGCGGCCGCGGGTGCCGTGGCCATGGACGTGCGGCTCTCCATCTGGCTGCTGCTGTGCGTGTTCTTCCTGACGCTCTTCCTGGGTTTCACCAAGCGACTGTGCGATCTCTCCGCCGCCGAGAACGCCCGTGCCGCGGGCCATGCGGTGGCATGGAAATCGCGGCCGGGCTACGAGACGCGCGACCAGATGAACTGGCTGCTGGGCGTGAGCGGTTCGCTGGTGGTCATGCTGTACCTCAGCTACACGCTCTCGCAGCATGCGCGTTCCATCCATGGCGTGCGGGCGCTCGGGCTGGCGCTGCTCACGCCGCTGGTGATGATCGCCATCCACCGCTTCTACCGTCGGGCGAACCTGGGTGAATCGGACGCGCCGCTGGAGACGCTCAAGGGCGATCGCACGCTGCTGGCCTGCATCATGCTCTTCGCGGCGGGCACCGCGGTTGCGCTCTTCGGTGGCGCTTCGGTGGAGGGGCTGCTCGGGCGCCTGCTGCTGCAATGAACGGTGGGTCCGCGGGACGGCTGCATGCCGCGTGGCTGGTGGCCGTGTACGCGGTGCTGGTGGTGCCGGCCATCCTGGCTGGGGGCGGAGGGAGCAGTCAGGCGGCCGATTTTCGCGAGTACCACGGACTGGAGATCCAGCGTCTGGCGGCGGGATGGCCGACGCCGGATCTGCGCGATTCGCTCACCTCGACCACGCCCGGGTTCCACCTGCTGCTGTCGATCGCGGCGCGAGCCGGCGTGGGCGATGTGGGGATCCGACTGCTTGGCTCACTGGCCGGACTGGCCGCGTGGCTGGTGGCTTGGCGCGTGGCGAGTCGGTGGGTGCCGTCGCGTTCCGCCGCCCTGGTGACCGCACCGCTCGCGTTGAGCCCCTACCTGCTCGGAGCCGCCGTCTGGTGCACCACCGAGGCGACGGCGGTGGCGATGGCTGGCGCGGTCATGGGCGTGGCGCTCGTGCGTCGATCCTCCCCGAGCTCCGCCGCGCTGCTGGGCGTGCTTGGCGCGGGTACCGTGCTGGTGCGACAGATCCTGGTGTGGGCATGCATTCCCGGGGTGCTGGCCATGTCGTGGTCTGGTCAAGGACCCTGGCGACGGGCGGGTCGGGCCCTGCTGGTGGTGCTGCCCGCGGCGTGCTGCATCGGCGCGTTCATGGCGATCTGGGGTGGTGCCGTGCCGCCGCGATTCCAGGCCTTCCATCAATCCCTCGGCAATCCCGCGGCACCGGTGGTGGCCCTGGCGGTGTTCGGCGTGTGGGGTTTGCCGCTGCTTCCGGGCGTGTGGCGGCGTGGGGACATGGGGCAGCGACGCCTGGCCGCGCTTGCGGCGGCGGTGGCACTGGTCGCGGCGCTGAGCGTGGAGAGCGGCTATCGCAAGGTCTTGCCTCCGGCGGCCCAGCAGGCCGGCACGGTCTACGAGAAGTCCGACAAGGATCAGGCAGTGGGCGTGGTGGTTGGAGCGCACGAGGTGGGCCGGTGGGGCGGT
>RFOC01000339.1 GCA_009926815.1 Planctomycetota bacterium | reverse complement strand
GGCGTTGAAGGGGGAGATGGACGGGCCGGTGTTGCGGATGAAGGGCTGCAGCACCTCATCCACCCACTTCTTGCGGCCCAGCACCGCGCCGCCCAGCACGCGGCCCTGGCCGTCCATGTGCTTGGTGCAGGAATAGACGACGACATCCGCGCCGAACTGCATCGGCTTCTGCAGCAGCGGCGTCGCGAAGACATTGTCCACCACGACGATCGCGCCGGCCGCATGCGCCAGGTCGCAGATGGCGGCGAGGTCCACCAGCTCCAGCATCGGGTTCGACGGCGTCTCGAGCAGCACGAGGTCGGCCGGCGTGGACAGCGCCTGCTTCCACTGCGCCAGGTCGCCGCAATCCACGAATTCCGTGCGGACGCCGTAGCGCGGCAGCAGGGTGGAGACGATCCAGTGGCAGGAGCCGAACAGCGCGCGGCTGGCCACCACGCGATCCCCGGCCTTCAAATGGGACAGCATGGCCGAATGCACCGCGGCCATGCCGGTGGCCGAGACCGCGGTCTTCGGCTGGAGCACGCTCACCGTGTCGGGCTGCCTCATCTTCGTGGGCATGTTCCTGGATGCGCTGGACGGGAGCGTGGCACGGCTGACGCGAAGCACCAGCGATCTGGGCGCGCAGCTCGATTCACTGGCGGACATGGTGACCTTCGGCGTGGCCCCCGCCTACATGATGCTGCGTCTGGTGAGCCACTACTACGGACCCGAGCACTACACCGGCGTGCTGGGGCCCGATGCGGACAACCTCTATGCCCGCGTCACCTGGACCATCGCGGCCGCGTACATCTGCTGCACCGCCCTCCGACTCGCCCGGTTCAACGTGGAGACGCCCTCGGCGGACCTGGAGGACCACCGCTGGTTCCGAGGGCTGCCCTCGCCCGGAGCGGCGGGTTGCGTGGCCAGCCTGATCCTGCTGCACCAGCACCTGCTGGTGAAGCGGTTCGGCGGCGAGTTCCCGCCCGGCTACGAGAAGGGCAGCAGCCTGCTCATTCCGCTGGTCACCGCGCTGGCGGCCATGGGCATGGTGAGCACCATGCGATACCCCCACCTCATCAATCGCTGGGTGGCGGGCCGCAAGGACTTCGGCTCGCTGGTGCGGATCGTGATTCCCGTGGTCATGGCCATCTGGTGGCTGCAGGTGGCCCTGGCGGTCTGCTTCGTGTCGTACGCCCTCAGCGGTCCGCTCGGCGCGCTCACGCGGCGGGTTCGGCGCCGCAGGTCACCGTCCCTGGCCGCCTGAGGTCGGGCACGCAGGTCGCGGCTAGGATCGCCGCGATGACCTCGCTCCTCCAGGTCCCGGATGCCTCGGGCCGTTTCGGACGGTTCGGCGGCCGCTACGTGCCCGAGACGCTCATGGCGGCGCTCGAGCAGCTGGACCGGGCCTACGCCGACGCCCGCGTCGATCCCACCTTCGCCCACGAGGTGACCACGCTCCTGCGGGACTTCGTGGGGCGACCCACGCCCTTCGGGCCTGCCGAGCGGCTCTCCGCCCGCGCCGGCGGCGCAGCCCTGTGGCTGAAGCGGGAGGACCTGGCCCACACCGGCGCCCACAAGATCAACAACACGATCGGACAGGCCCTGCTGGCGAAGCGACTGGGCAAGCGGCGCATCATCGCG
>RFOC01000338.1 GCA_009926815.1 Planctomycetota bacterium | reverse complement strand
GCTCGATCAGGGTGAAGCCGCGATTGTTGCGCATGTCTTGAATCTCTCTCGGGACTGGGTCCCGACTGCAAGCGTGCGATCCAGGCGAGGACCGCGAGCGAGGACGCCTCCGGTCCCGAACGCGTCGGGGCCGATGGCCGGAATCCCCCGGCCGCCAGGCGGGGGAATGCACGATGGGGCGTCGCGTCCCGGGCCGCGTGCCCTTGCATGTGGACGGAGATGGGCAAGGAGCCCGACCACCGACCGACACCGCCCCCCGCGTGGGGAGCGTGGACGCTGGTTGTCGGTCGGGTCTGGGGAATGAGCCGCCGGGATTCCGGCGAAATCAGGGCATGGTGTCGGCCGAAGCCGTCAGGAATGTCCAGACGCGACCAGTGAAGTGGAATCGGGAAAACTAACCGAGTCCAAATGGGAGTCAAGCCCGTTTCAAGGACAAGGCTCCACGGGGTCGCTTCGGTGGCAGGATGGGCCCGGTTGCGGGAAGATGCCCGGATGAACCAGACTCCCTCATCCCGTCTTGCGGCTCTCGGACTTTCGCTCCCCCCGGCCCCCAAGCCTGTGGCGGCCTATGTGCCCTTCTGCAGGGTTGGAAACCTGGTTTTCGTGAGCGGCCAGCTGCCCATGCGGGATGGGGCCATGGTGGCCAAGGGTTCGGTGCCCGGTCAGGTCTCGATCGAGACCGCCGCCGGCGCGGCCAGGCAGGCGGCGCTCAACGGCCTGGCGGTGCTGGCCGATGCGGCGGGGGGGCTCGATCGCGTGAAGCGCATCGTTCGGGTCGGGGTCTTCGTGTGCAGCGAGGCAGGCTTCACCGAGCAGCCGAAGGTGGCCAATGGTGCCAGCGAACTTCTGCAGGAGGTGTTCGGCGAGTCCGGTCGCCACGCGCGTGCGGCGGTGGGCAACATTGCGCTTCCGCTTGGGGCGTGCGTGGAGGTTGAACTGCTGGCCGAGGTGGCGTGACCGCGGGGGTCACTTCCGCGCGAGGAACTGGACCAGGTTCAGCAGCGCGCTGGCGACGAGCAGTCCGCCCAGGGCGATCAGCTTCCAGTCCATGCCGCCACGACCCGCGAGCACGGGGACGGGCGCGTCAGGATCCGTCTCGGGCGAGGTCTCGATGGTGGAGACGAACGCCTCGGTGGGCCGGGCGTGCACCGGGTCGCGACCTTCGAGGGCCGCATCCAGATCCTCGAGCAGCTGGGACGCGTTCTGGTAGCGGTCGCGGGCGTCCTTGGCCATCATCATCTCCACGATGAGGGCCGAGGCATGCGAGAGCTCCGGAACCAGGTGGTCCGGCGGCGTGAGCGGCTCGTTGAGGTGCTTCCGCATGACCTCGGTCGGGTTCTTGCCCTCGAAGGGGACCCGGCCCGTGAGCATGTGATAGAAGGTGGCGCCGAGGCCGTAGATGTCCGCGGCCGGGGTGACCTGCGGCAGGCCCTTGGCCTGCTCGGGACTGATGTAGTACGGCGTGCCGAAGGCCTTGCCGGCCTCCGCCTCGGCCGCTTCCCGATCGCTGACGGCCCGCGCCAGGCCCAGATCGGCCAGCTTGGCCACGCCGGCCTTGCTGATCATGATGTTCTTGGGCTTGATGTCCCGGTGGATGAAGCCCTTCTCGTGGGCGTGCCG
>RFOC01000337.1 GCA_009926815.1 Planctomycetota bacterium | reverse complement strand
TCAGCCTCGCTTCGCGAGGCATGCCGCGTGGTGCGGAAGGGTGGCCTGGTGCTGGTGGTCGACCTGGTGCCGCACGATCGCAAGGCCTACGCGGCGGGCATGGGGCACCTGCACATGGGCTTCCCGGAGGCCGCACTCCGCCAGATGGCCCGAGGTGCCGGCACCACGCTGGTCCGGCACCGCACGCTGCCGGCCGAGCCCCGCACCGCGGGCCCCGGTCTCTTCGCGGCCACCTTCCGGGCCAACGGTCGCTGAGCCTCAGCCCCTCTTCTGGGCGGCCTCGAGCTTGGCCAGCACGGGTGCGGGGTCCCGTTCCGCGGTCGCCTTGCAGCCGTCGCAGCAGAATCGGACCAGCCGACCCGCCAGCAGCGTCTGGGAAGCGTTGGCCGGCAGTTCGCGCCCGCTGATCGGGCAGACCTTGAGCGGATAGGCGTCCGACTGGGCGGCCACGAGGGCCTTCTCCACCTTCGCCAGCGCCGCCGCTGGATTCCGCCTCACCTTGCGCACGCACTGGGCGCAGCAGGTGCGGACCAGCTGGTTGCCCACCACCACGTGGTGCGCCTCCTTCGCGTCGGGCCCCTTGGGGTCGGGCAGCGCCTCGTCCGGCATGACCACGCAGTGGATGGGTGGATACAGCGGCAGTTCCAGGGCCTCGATGGCCTTGTCCGCCTCGCGCAGGTGCTTGTCCCGGTTGGCGTCAAAGGTGGCCACGCACTTCTCGCAGCAGAAGCGGACCTCGCGACCGTGCACGGCCGGGTCCTTGGCATCCTCGAGCACCTTCACCACCATGCCCTCGCCCAGCGGTTCCCCGCTGACGATGCAGGTCTTCAGGGGCCACGCGTAGCCCACGCGGGCCGGTGCGTCGGCGGTGCGGGGCGCCGCGGCAGTCAAGGCGAGCAGGAGCAGTGCGGCGAGGGCGTTGGCGAATCGCATGGACACGATGTTAGGTTCTTGAAACGAAGGCGGCCGCCGGGCGTGGTGCCCGACGGCCGCTGGATGAGGAACGGCCTGCGTCAGTTGCCGTCCTTCACCTCGTACTCCGCGTCGATCACGTCGTCCTTGCCGCCGGACTTGGTGCCGCCCGCCTCGGGCTTGGCACCGGCGGCCTGGCTGGCCTGGGTGGCCTCGTAGACGGCCTTGCCCAGTTCCATGGACGAGTCGTTGAGGTTCTTCAGGGCCGCCTGAATGGCCGCCTTGTCCTCACCCTTGAGCGCCGTCTCGAGGTTGGTGATGGCGCTCTCCACCTTGCCGCGGGCCTCGGCGCTGATCTTGCCGCCGTGCTCCTCCAGGCTCTTGCGGGTGGCGTAGGCCGCCGCCTCGCCCTGGTTGCGCAGGTCGATCAGCTCTCGGCGCACCTTGTCGGCGGCGGCGTTCTGCTCGGCTTCCTTCCGCATGCGTTCCACCTCGTCCTTGCTCAGGCCGCTCGAGCCAGTGATGCGGATCTCCTGCTTCTTGCTGGTCGCCTTGTCGGTGGCCGTCACGTTCAGGATGCCGTTGGCGTCGATGGCGAACTCCACCTCGATCTGCGGCAGGCCTCGGGGGGCCGGGGCGATGCCGCTGAGGTCGAAGCGACCGAGGCTGCGGTTGTCGCCGGCGAACTCCCGCTCGCCCTGCAGCACGTGGATG
>RFOC01000336.1 GCA_009926815.1 Planctomycetota bacterium | reverse complement strand
CAGATGGTCAAGGTGCACCCACCCTCCTCCGCGGTGCACGCTCGTGATCTGAGGTGGCTGAGAATCTTGGCGGATGCGCGACAAGGGAACCGCGCCCCGCCAGACAAGGATCGCTTCACGGCGATCCAGGGCCTTTCGGATGAGCCACAGGGAACGGCTCTCCGAAGGGACGCATGGGACTAGGGAAGCCCACGCGTCCATTCGCCCGAGGTTGAGCCGAGGAGGGTACGGCTCACACCAGCACGCAAGGGCGGGGCTCCGAACGGGAGCCTCGCCCTTGTTCTTTTTGTCTCCCGCCGCGAAGCCCGCACCCGGAGACCACGTGCACTGCCCAGGGATTCCCGGATCCGCCTCAGCGGGCGCAGCGCGACCAAGACCCCGCGGAACCTTCAGGTTGGACGTGGCGACTCAGCCCTTCCAGTGCCGCAGGGCGGGACCGCTGTAATCCGCCAGCGGGCGAATGATGCGGTTGTTCTGGTGCTGCTCCATGATGTGGGCACACCAGCCCGTGATCCGGCTGGCCACGAAGATGGGCGTGTACTGCGGCACGGGGATGCCCATGACGAAGTAGGTCATGCCGCAGGGGAAGTCCACGTTGGGGTGGATGTTCTTGTCCCTGAGCATGATGGCCTGCACCTGATCGCCCAGATCGAACCACTTGCGGGCCTGCGGGCCCATGCGATCCGCCAGCTTCAGGCCCCAGCCCCGCAGAATCGGGGCCCGGTGGTCGCCATTCTTGTAGACGCGGTGGCCGAAGCCCATGAGCTTCCGCTTCTCCACGAAGGCCCGCTGCATCCACGCATCCACGGTGATCGTGCCCCCGGCGCAGTCGTGGTCGATCTCCTTCAGCATCTCCATGGCCATCTCGTTGGCACCGCCGTGCAGCGGTCCCTTGAGGGCCCCGATGCCGCCGCAGACCGCGCTGTGCATGTCCGTCTCGGTGCTGCAGATCACCCGGCAGCTGAAGGTGCTGGCATTGAAATCGTGCTCGGCGTAGAGCACCAGGCTGACGTCCATGACCCGGGCTTCCAGCTCATCGGGCTTGCGGCCCGTGATCAGCCAGAGCAGGTTGGCGGCGTGGCCCAGGGTGGGGTCCGGATCAAGCACCGGCTTGCCCTCGCGGCCCCGCTGGCACGCCCCGATGAGCGTGGGAATCTGGGCCAGCAGCCGCTTGGCCTTGCGAAGCTCGGCGGCCGGGCTGTTGTCCTCGCAGTCGGGATCCTGGTGACTCAGCAGGCTGACACCCGTGCGAAGCACGCTCATGGGGTGGGCATCGGGATGCTCCCGGGCGATGCGGGCCACCGTGTCACGCACCGAGGCGGGCACCGGCCGGAGCGAGGCCTGCTCCTGACGAAACGCCTTGAGCTCCTCGGCCGTGGGCTTGTGACCAGCCAGCAGCAGGAAGGCCACCTCCTCGAAGGACGCGTGCTCGGCCAGATCCGCGATCTCGTAGCCGCGGTAGATGAGCTGCGTCTGGGTGACCGCGCAGATGCTGGTCTCGCCGACGGTCTGCCCTGCGAGTCCTCGGGTGTCCTGTGGCTTGGTGGCGGCGGCTGCGGTCATGGAAGTCTCCTGAAGGGTGTGGAAACAGCGGATGCTAGCATCGCGTTTCGATGACTTTCGCCGATCGGATCCGCCCTCTCGCGATC
>RFOC01000335.1 GCA_009926815.1 Planctomycetota bacterium | reverse complement strand
CGATCACAAGCCGGTCCGACTCATCGTGATGCTCGTGAGCCCGCCCGACAAGGTGTCCGAGCATGTGCAGGCCCTGGGTCGACTGAGCCGCCTGATGACGGACGCGAACTTCCGCGAGCGGGCCTACGCGGCCCGAAGCGCCGAGGAGATCCACGAGCTGTTCCGCAGGGCCGAGACGGCAGGCTGATCCGGTGCCACGCGATCCCTACGAGGTGCTGGGCGTGCCACGCTCCGCCACGCAGGACCAGATCCGCGAGGCGCACCGGAAGCTGGCGAAGCGATACCACCCCGACCTGAACAAGTCTCCCGAGGCGGCCGAGCGGTTCAAGGAGGCCCAGGAGGCCTACGACCTGCTCTCCGACGAGCAGAAGCGCAAGCGATTCGACCAGTTCGGATTCGCGGGCCCTGGACCCTCCGGAGGCCCCGGCTTCGGCGGCGCGGGCGGCCCTGCCGGCGGATGGTCGAACGTGGATCCCTCGACCTTCGAGGAGATCTTCGGCGACTTCCTGGGCGGCGGCCGACGCGGCGGTGGCCGACGCGGAAGTGCCCGTTCGGGCGAGGATCTGGAGAGCGACATCACCGTGGACTTCACCACGGCCGCGATCGGGGGCGTGCGGCACGTCTCGGTCCAGAACGGCGGCGACACCATCGAGCTGGACGTGCGGATTCCTCCGGGCATCGAGAGCGGCGGCCTGTTGCGGCTGCGTGGCAAGGGCGCTCCCGGCCTGGGTGGCGGTCCTGCCGGTGATCTGGTGCTTCGCGTGAGCGTGGCTCCGCATCCGTGGTTCCGCCGCGAGGGCCTGGACATCGTGGTGGAGGTGCCGATCTCCATCGCCGAGGCGGCGCTGGGCACCAGCATCGAGGTGCCGCTGCTCGAGGGCACCGCCTCGCTGCGCGTGCCCCCAGGCACCGGCAGCGGGAAGCGGCTCAGGCTGAAGGGCAAGGGCGTGCAGGCCAAGGCTGGCACCGGCGATCTGCACGCGGTGATCCGCGTGGATGCGCCGAAGTCCCTCTCGGACGAGGATCGCGCGGCGATGGAGCGGATGAGGGCGAACGAGCCCGATCCACGCGCCGATGCGCCGTGGAACCGCTCCCGATGACCGCTAGCGGACGACCGCGGCCTTCTCGCCCGGCTTGCGCAGGCTGACGACATCCGGCAGGTTGCGGAACCAGCCGTCGTAATCCAGGCCGTAGCCCGCCACGAAGAGATCGTCGATGTCGAAGCCCACGAACTCGCAGGGCGTGGCCATGGCCGCGGGCACTCGCTTGCGAAGCAGCACGCACGTCCGCACGCTGGCGGCACCGCGATCCTCCATGTCCTTGCGGAGGAAGGTGAGCGTGCGACCACTGTCCAGGATGTCGTCGATCAGCAACACATGGCGGTCTCGCACCTCACGGACGACCCCCTCAAGTCGTGGTCCTTGGCTGGTCGTGCCTGATCCGTAGCTCCGGACGGAGATCACATCCACCCGAAGCCGGTTGGGCATGCGGCGGACCAGATCGGCGGCGAAGACGAAGGCCCCCGTCATGACCGGCACGATCACGATCCCCTCGGCACCATGGCCATAGGCGGCCACGATCTCGGCGGCCAGTGCGGGCATGCGGGCCGCGATCGCCTCGGCGGGCACCACCACCTCGGCCGGCTCGTA
>RFOC01000334.1 GCA_009926815.1 Planctomycetota bacterium | reverse complement strand
GTGGTTCGCAACGCCGCCCGCCGCACGCTGTCACAGCTCGGCATGGCCGTGCTGCCCTACGACCAGGTCGACAACCCTCTCACCTTCCAAGGAGACGACAATGACGCCATCTGAACTGCATCACTTCCTCGCGGGCCTCGTGAAGCGCGAGCTGACCCTCAGCGCGATGATCTGGGGTGCCCCGGGCATCGGAAAGAGCAGCATCGTGGCCGCCGTGGCCGCCGGTGCCGGCATCGAACTGGTCGATGTTCGACTGTCGCAGCTCGCGCCCACCGATCTGCGCGGCCTGCCCGTGCCTCGACACCCACAGGGCGAGGGCGTGGGCACCAGCGTCTGGTACCCGCCCGAGTTCCTGCCCCGTGGCGGTCGGGGAATCCTCTTTCTCGACGAGCTGAACATGGCGCCTCCCAGCATGCAGGGCGTGGCCCAGCAGCTGATCCTCGACCGAAGGGTGGGCAGCTACACCGTTCCCGAGGGCTGGTTCATCTGGGCGGCGGGCAATCGCAAGGAGGACAAGGCCTCCGTGTTCGAGATGCCCGCCCCGCTGGCAAACCGATTCCTCCATGTCCAGGTGCAGGTCGATTTCGACAGCTTCAAGTCGCACGCCCTGACGATCGGCATTCCCGAGCAGCTGATGGCGTTCCTCAGCTTCCGGACCGAGCTGCTTCACAAGGTCGACGCCACCCGGCCGAACTGGCCATCGCCCCGCAGCTGGATGATGGCCAGTCGCCTGATGGAGGCGGGTCTGCCGATCGATGCCGCCGTCGGTGACGCGGCGGCGGCGGAGTACCGGGCCTATCTCGCGGTCTATCGCACCCTGCCCGACCTCGACGGCATCATCGACGGTCAGGGTGACTCGGTGGAGTTCCCCACCGAGATGAGCACCCGATACGCGGTGACGATCGGCCTGGTGATGCGTTCCGACACCGCCAAGCGCGCCCTGAACGCCCTGAAGTGGATGGCCCGCAAGGCCCCACCCGAGTGGACCCAGCGCTGCACGGTCGACATGCTCGCCCATCTCGAACGGCTGGGCGAACGCGGCCGCTTCTGCCAGGAGGCCGCCCGCAGCCTGCCGCAGGTCTGGGACTTCGTGCAGCGGGTGGTGCCCGCCCTGAGGGCCGCCTGACCATGGTGACCGCACCCCAACGACCGCAGTTCACGCCCGAGCAGCTGGTGTCGGCCAGCCTGATTCGGCTGGGCGCCGCGGATCGCAACCCCTTCTTCGCCTCGCTGGCGTTGATGGCCCCCATCGTGATCAGCGAGGGCCTGGACACCGCCGCCACCGACGGCGAGAAGCTGTACTTCAACCCGCAGTTCCTGGCCAACCTGCGGCCCGCCGAGCGTGACGGCCTGATCGTTCACGAGGTGCTGCACGCCGCCCTGCTGCACGTGCCACGCATCGGCGGCCGGCAGCCGCTGCTCTGGAACATCGCCTGCGACATCGTGGTCAATGGCATGGTGCTCGCCGACAGTCGCCTGGCGCTTCCGCCAGGTGGCGTGCGAAACGAGGCGCTCGAGCACCTGCCCGTGGAGGAGGTGTACGACATCATCCTTCGTCGCAAGGACACGGTGGCACGTCACCTGGGGCTGCGTGACCTGCGGCCCGAGCTGCGGGATCTTCAGAATTCCGCCGGGGCACCGGCGATCAAG
>RFOC01000333.1 GCA_009926815.1 Planctomycetota bacterium | reverse complement strand
CTTGAGCCAGTCGGCCACGAAGGCGCTGCGCGCCTCGACCTGCAATCGTCCCTCCTGCACCTGCAGTTGCGCCTCGCCGTCGAACCACATGCTGGCTCGGCGCGTGCCCAGACGGCTGTCAAGCAGCGAGCGGATGCGGGCGGGAATGTCCTCGGCTCGGGCGGTCGTCACGAGGTTCGGATTCCTGGGAAAGGCGGACGGCGACGTGGGCAGGGGCCCACCGATGATCGGACAAGGCGAGTCCGTTCCCGAGACCCGTGACCTGGGGGTGCGACATCCCCGGCGACCGGCAGGCCGATCGCCATGAGGACCTCAACCACACGACCAGATTCAGGTGTTCGCGTCCTGCGAAGCGTGGGGAAGATAGGCGCAATCTTCACGCGTGCAAGAGGGGAGCGCGGTGAAAGTTGGCGGGAACTTCGAAAGCCGCGGGAATGCAGGCACTTCCTCGCGAAGAAAAACTTCTCCACCGCGATGCGCGGCGATTGTCCACATCATGTGGATGAACGCAGTGGCCGCGCGAAAGCCCTTCGGCGCACGGTGGTTCTGAAACCGCGCGATCGATAGAGCCGAAGGGCGGGCTCGTTGCGCTCATCCACCGCGAGCGAGATCAGCCGCTGCGGCCGCGAGGCCGCCCGATGCAGCGACGCGTCGAGCAGCATGGCGCCCAAGCCCTTGCCGCGAGCCGACTTGGCCAGTCCGAGGTAGGCCAGCTCGATCCGCTCGCCATCGAGCGAGGGCTGGAGCAGGGCCGCACCGATCGCCTGACCGTCCCTTCGCATGAGCGTCCAGAGTTCCGGATCGTGCGGTCGACCCCGGCGGTGGCCGTCCAGGATGTCCTCGTCGCGCCGCAGCTCCGCAAGGCCAGGGCAATCCAGCGTTTGCTCGTAGCTGGCCCTGAGCACCTGCATCAGTTCCCTGTCGTGATTCACCGATTCCAGCGACACGCCTGGCGGCAGTTCGGGCATTGGGGGATTCCGCCGATTCATCCGTTCCATGCAGGCCAGGATGGCCAGATCCTGGAAGCCTGCCTGCTGGAATGGAAGGCCTGCCAGCGGATCCTCGGCATCGGTCATGCCCTGGGCCAGAGCGGGCCCGCCAGCGGCCTCCAGAGCCTGCACCATGCGGTCCAGAAGCCTTGCCGCCAGAGGGACCTCCTGGGGATGGACGCAGGGGCTCAGGGAGAGCGAGGCCGTCCGGCCGGGATGATGGCTGATCAGGCCCGCAGCCAGGACGCGGTCGGACGGATCCGCGGCGCACCAGAGGTCATCGGGGCTCCAGCCCTCCTCGTCGAGGCGCTTGAGCAGCCAGAGCGCCTCGCCCTGACGGGTGCCCAGCAGCCGCCGGGCTGCGGCCACCCGCAGGGTGGGACCCGCCGGCACAAGCCGAATCTGCTCCGGGGAGAGCTGCACGGGAGAAGCCTATCCACCGCTGCGGAGGCCCCCGGAGGCCAGTAGGATTCGGGCATGCTCCCGATCTGTCTTCTCTGTGCCGTGCTGATGCAGGCCGCTCCCCAGGCCCAGAATCCCGCACCGGATGCCCCGGCGGCGGGCAAGGGTCGGCCCGAGGAGAAGTGGACCGTGGACTACCGGCCCGGCCCCTTCCGGCTCTACCGGGCGGCGGATGGAACCCTGTACTGGTACGCCACCTTCAC
>RFOC01000332.1 GCA_009926815.1 Planctomycetota bacterium | reverse complement strand
GCGATGACAAGCCCTCCACGCCCATGGACACTGGAAGCGGCTCCGGTGCCCCCTCGGGTGGCGGCTCCGGGGACCAGGCTGCCGAGGTCCAGAAGTCCTCGGGCGACCTGGAGCAACTGGCCCCGCTGGGTTCGCTCCCGGTCATCTACGGTCCGGGCGCCAAGGTCTACTCGGGCTCCGTGCGTTTCACGGCGGTGCTGAGGGGCGGTGCGGCCAAGGCAGGTGAGCAAGGAGCGCCCGCATCATGAGTGACGAGGAAGATGACAAGAAGAAGGACGCCAAGGCGGCGGTCAAGGAGATCGCCGATCAGGTTCTCCGATTCCTCAAGGCCCGATGGGTGCCGGTGGTGTGTGCCACGCTGGTCGTGGCGGGGCCGCTGTCGGCCTGGCTGCTGCTGGATCTGGTGCGTCAGCCCATCGTCACGGAGCTCAAGCGACGTTCGGATGCCTTCGACAAGCTGGCCGCCACCGAGAGGGTTCCGGTCGAGGTGCGGAAGGCCGATGGCACCACGGCCAGCGAGAATGTGACGCTCAACGACGAGATCGTGCGGCGGGTGGCCTCGAACAATCGCTCGCTGGGCGGTGGTTCCATGGCCCTCTACGAGCAGGCGGTGCGCCGCAATCGCGGCTGCGACGCCAGCGAGGCCTGCGATGCACCCAGGCTCCGCGTGGCTCCGGAGCTGATGGCCTGGTTGCCGGCTCCCGCTGCCGCATCCAATCGCACCGTGGCGCTGCTGCGCGAGGAGGGCTTCGGACCGGCGGAGAAGATTCGCGACGCCCTGCTGAAGACCTACGGCGTCGACACGGCGCCCAAGCCCTCGGCGGTCCTCGAGAACGTGCAGCGGGCCGAGCAGGAGTATCTGGTGGGAACGCTGCGGAAGAAGAGTCGCGGCGAGATCACGGAGCCCCGCGAGATCGAGGCCCTCAACCAGCACCTGATCGATGCCCGCAAGGAATTCCTGGTGCAGCACGCGGCCCAACTCGCCTTCTACATGGACCCGTGGGCCATCAACTGGCCCAACGTGCCGCAGGAATCCGCCGACAAGTCGGACTCGCCGGCGGCGTTCGATCGCGCGCTCTGCACGCTCTACCAGTTCCAGTGGGATCTCTGGCTGGTGGATGACGTCCTCGGCGCCATTCGCCGCGTCAACGAGGAAGGCTCGCCTTCGGGCGGCGCTTCCGCGGCGATTCGGGGCCCCATGGTGGCTCCGGTGAAGCGGGTCCTCGAGCTCCAGATCACCCCCATCGGCCAGCCCGCGGGCTCGGACGGAGGCGGATCGCCGCCCCCCGAGGAGGCAGCGGACGCGTCCGCCGGACCCACGGGGGAGGCCATCGATCCCAAGGCCGCCATCGAGCCCGATTTCGCCGCCTCCATCACGGGCCTCAAGTCGAACCAGCTCTTCGATGTCCGGACCGCCCGCCTCCGCATCATCGTCGAGACGGCCGCCATCCCTCGGCTGATCGACGGGCTGGCACGCCAGAACTTCATCAGCGTCTCTGGCCTGACCGTGGCTCCAGTGGACGCCTTCGCCGCCGCCAAGCAGGGCTACGTCTACGGTCCGCAGCCCTGCAGCGACGTCACGCTCACCCTCCAGTCGGTCTGGTTCCGTGAGTGGGTCACCGAACGCATGCCCGCACCCATGCGGAAGGCGCTGAACACCGCCGGCCCCGCGGCCCATT
>RFOC01000331.1 GCA_009926815.1 Planctomycetota bacterium | reverse complement strand
GGGAACGCGGATGGTAGCCGCCGCAGCCGCGGACGGCAGGCCGCCGCCTACGGGATCACCCCGGCCTGGTTCGAGGGCGGGGACTACTCTTCCGGTCGGGAACCCCGCCCCCCACGACCATGGCCTGGATCGAGCAACTCTTCGCGATCTGCAGGAACACGTTCCTGGAGTGCATCCGCCAGCCGGTGGCCCTGGTCGCCATCGTGGTCGGCCTGCTGTTCATCGTGCTGTCGAATCCCTTCGCCGCCTTCACCATGCAGGATGACCAGCAGATGTACGTGGACATCGGCATGTCCACCATCTTCACCTGCGGAGCCATCCTGGCGGCGTTCCTGGCCACCGGCGTGGTCAACCGCGAGATCGAGAATCGCACGGTGCTCACCGTGGTGAGCAAGCCCGTGCCACGCCCCGTGTTCGTGCTGGGCAAGTACCTCGGCGTGGCCCTGGCCATCGCGTCCGTGACCCTCTGGCTCGCCATGGTCTTCATGCTGGTGGAACTCCACGGCACCATGCCCACCGTCCGGACCCCGTGGCACCAGCCGGTGCTGACCTTCGGGATCTCGGCGCTGGCCGTCACCTTCATCGCGGCCACCTGGGGCAACTTCCTCTATGGCTGGAGTTTCCCGGCCAGCGTGGTGGGCCTGGGCGCCATCCTGCTGGCCGTGGCGTACCTGGTCAGCCTGCCGTTCAAGCCCGACTGGGCCGCGGAGCAGCTCTCCCGAAGTTTCCGCCCGGAACTCTGGAAGGCCATCGGCATGCTGCTGCTGGCGGAGCTGGTCCTGGCCTCCATCGCCGTGGCGGCCAGCACGCGCCTGGGGCAGGTGCTCACCCTGCTGACCGTGCTGGGGCTCTTCATCCTGGGGCTGCTGAGCGACTGGCTCTTCGCTCGTCGGCTGGAGCAGATCACGGACCTCATGGCGAAGCTCCCGCAGGAGCAGTCGAGATGGTTCGACGCGCTGCACCTGGAGTGGGGCACCTTCAAGGCGCTGCAGGCCATCGTGCCCAACTTCCAGCTCTTCTGGCTCGCCGATGCCGTCACGCAGAAGCGGCCCATCGGCGCGGACTACCTGCTGACGGCCCTGCCCTACGGGCTCGCGCTCATCGCCGTGTCGCTGGCCGCGGGCACGCTGCTCTTCCAGCGTCGCGAGGTGGGCTGAGGTTCAGGCGATCGGCGGCTGCATGGGCCAGGTCGCGGACGACCACTCCGCCATGGCCTCGCGACCCCGGCGGCCCAGCACGAAGAACGCGGCCACCATGGGCGGCAGCGGGATGTCGCCATCGGTCCTGAAACCCGCGGCCGCATCCGCCGCCGCAGTCTGCACACCGGCTCCTCGCTGCGGGCGAAGGTCACGCAGTTGATCGCTCATGGCCGTTCAGATCGGGTCGCATACCCAGAAGTTCAAGTCGCTGATTGTGCCGCCGAGGGGCCTTCGAGTGCACGCACCTCCGACCGCAACCACCACAGCAGCCAAAGGCCGGGGAAGGCCAGCGCGGTACTGAGCAGGAAGAACACCGGCCAGCCGATGCTTTCCGCCAGCACCCCTGCCATGGGCCCCACCCACACGCGCCCCACGGAGGCGAAGGCGCTGAGCAGCGCGAACTGCGTGGCGGTGTAACGCTGGTTGCACAGGCTCATCAGGAAGGCCACGAAGGCGGCCGTGCCCATGCCGCCGCTGAGGTTCTCG
>RFOC01000034.1 GCA_009926815.1 Planctomycetota bacterium | reverse complement strand
CCCTCGACCGGCGAAGCCACCCAGCCCGTGCTCCGCTGCGAACCGGACCCGCTGGATCTGGGCGAGATGGTGGTGGACACCGCCAAGAGCGGCAAGGTGAAACTGATCAACATCTCCGACAAGCCCGTCACCGTGACCAAGGCGATCACCAGCTGCGGCTGCACCACGGCGGGGACCCCGAAGGAACCCATTCCGCCGGGCGGCTCCGCCGAGGTGGAGATCAGCCTGAAGGCCGGTCCCAAGCCTGGCGCCGCATTGAGCAAGCGTGTCACCTTCCAGGTGGACGGCCACGCGCCGACCATGATGACGGTGTCGGGCAAGGTCCCGGCCTACGTCACCCTCACGCCCGACGTGATCGAGGCGCCCGGCGAGGGCCAGACCAGCGAGGGAACCATCTCGCTCAAGAGCGTGGATGGCACCCCCTTCAAGATCACGGCGGTGGTGCCGCCCATCGTGCCGGACGCCGGCGCCGATGCGAAGGCGGAGCACGTCGTTCACATCGACTGGAACCAGTGGCGTGAGACGGGCCGGACCATCAAGCTCTCGTTCAGCCTTGATCATCCCAAGGCCCCGTCCCTCTCGTGCCTGATTCGCCGGCCCCCGGGGACGCCGGGATCCCCCAACGCTCCCGCGGGCCCCAGCCCAGCCGAGAAGGCCGCCAGTGCCCTGGTTACGGCGGCCCGAAGCGGCGATCTGGCCGCGGTCAAGAAGCAGCTGGACGAGGGCGCGAAGATCGACGCCCCGGACAGCGCGGGTGGACGAACCGCACTGCACTGGGCCGCCAAGGAGGGCAGGGGCGAGGTCGTGGCGCTCCTGATCGAGCGTGGGGCTGACCTGAAGGTGGCGGGCCGTGATGGCAAGAACGCGCTCTGCATCGCGGGCGAGAGCGGCCGGACCGAGATCGTGAAGCAGTTGCTCGATGCCGCGAAGGCCAGGAACGTCGACATCGTGAACGCGGTGGACCGCCTGGGTGGCACGCCGCTCATGTGGACGGCGGCCCTGGGCAAGCCCGAGACGGTCACCATGCTGCTGGCCCATGGTGCCACCGTGAACGTGGCCGACAAGAATGGCCTCACGCCGCTGCTGTGGGCCGCGGGCATCGGCGACCCGCGTTCCGTGCAGTTGCTGATCGATGCCAAGGCCGACATGAAGGCGGCGGACAACCTGACGGGCGACACCGCGCTGATGCGGGCGGCTCGCAACGGCAAGGTGGAGAGCCTGCAGGCCCTCATCACCGCCGGCGCGGACACCGCCGCCACCAATCGGCAGGGCATGACCGCATGGCTGATCGCCTCGGCGAACGGCAAGGTGGACAAGCTGCAGCTGCTTCAGGCGGCCAAGGTGGACGTGAACGCCCGCGACTCGCGAGGCTGGAATGCGGTCGACTACGCCCGCAACCGGTCCGACGGCAATCGCGACGAGGTGCTCAAGTACCTCCAGGACCAGCTGAAGCTCAAGCCCGCAGCCCAGCAGGCCGCGCCGTGACGGCCACCGCCGCGCATGACTCCGGCACGGCCGCCATGGCGGCCCTGATTGGCCGCGTGCGCGAGGTGAAGCTGCTCGAGAGCACCGCTTCGGTGCTCGGCTGGGACCAGGAGACCATGATGCCCGAAGGGGGCGTGGAGTGGCGATCCGCCCAGCTGGCGCACCTGGCCCGGCTCTCGCACCAGACCTTCACGTCAACGCAGACCGGCGACCTGATTGCCGCGGCCATGGACGCCGTCGCCGGCTTGCCGGAGGATCACCCGGATCGCGTGGACGTGCGGGAGATCGACCGGGATTGGCGCAAGGCCACACGACTGCCCGAGGCGCTCGTCAGCGAGCTTGCGGAGCTCTCCAGCAAGGCCATGCACGAGTGGGCCGCGGCGCGCCAGGCGAACGATTTCCCCCGGTTCCAGCCCTGGCTTGAGCGGACGGTCGAGTTGAACAGGCAGAAGGCCGAGTGCCTGGGCTGGCCCGCGGGGGGCGAGCCATGGGATGCGCTGGCTGACAGCTACGAACCTGGACTGGCGGCTGTTGAGATGCAGGCGGTGTTCGAGCCGCTGCGGAAGCGGCTGCAGGGACTGCTCGATCGACTCCGAGGGGCGCCCCGAAGGCCCTCGAACGGCTTCAACGAGCACGCCCTGGCCCTTGCGGATCAGGAACGCTTCGTCAAGTTCGTCGCCCGACGGATCGGATTCGACTTCAGCCGCGGCCGACTCGACCGAAGCACGCACCCCTTCTGCGGTGGAAGCCACTGCAACGACGTCCGCATGACCACCCGATACCTGGAGACGTGCGTGCTGGATGCCCTCGGGAGCACCATGCACGAGGCTGGGCACGGGATGTACGAGCAGGGGCTCTCCGCGGAACGCATCGGCCTGCCCATGGGCGAGGCCGCTGGGCTTTCGGTGCATGAGAGCCAGAGTCGCCTGTGGGAGAACCAGGTGGGCCGAAGCCGTGCGTTCTGGACCTGGGCGCAGGGCCAGTTGCCCGCCTTCTTCGGCGAGGCATGCGATCGCTTCAGCCTGCAGGACCTGGTGGACGGAGCGAACGTGGTCGAGCCGGGTTTCATCCGCGTGGAGGCGGACGAAGGCACCTACAACATGCACGTCATGATCCGCTTCGAGCTGGAGCGGGCCATGATCAAGGGCGACCTGAAGGTGGCCGATCTGCCCGGAGTCTGGAACGGCCTGTACAAGGACTTCCTCGGTCTCACGGTGCCTGATGACCGGCGTGGTTGCCTGCAGGATGTGCACTGGAGCATGGGCGCCATCGGGTATTTCCCCACGTACACCCTGGGCACGCTCCTGGCCGCGCAGCTCTTCGAGAAGGCCCGGACGGACCTGCCCGGCCTGGAGGAGGGGTTCACGCGGGGAGACTTCTCGCCGCTGCTGGGCTGGCTTCGGAAGAACGTGCACGCCGAGGGACGGCGGCACCGGCTGGACGGACTGTGCCGGAAGGTCACCGGCAAGCCGCTCTCGGCCGACCCGCTCATGCGGCACCTGGAAGGCAAGTTGCTGCCGCTGTACGGCCTGGCCTGATTTCCCAACTTTCCTGCATGGATCCGGTCGGGGTTCCGCTAGACTGCGGGGCTCTCCATGGAACTCCGAAACGTCGCCATCATCGCCCACGTCGACCACGGCAAGACCACGCTCGTGGATGCCATGCTTCGCCAATCCGGCACCTTCCGCGAGAACGAGGCGGTGGCCGAGTGCGTCATGGACAGCAACCCGCTCGAGCGCGAGCGCGGCATCACCATCCTGGCCAAGAACTGCGCGGTGACCTACCAGGTGCGCAAGGGACCCAAGACGGGCAGCGTGATGCGCGTGAACATCATCGACACGCCGGGTCACGCCGACTTCGGCGGCGAGGTCGAACGCGTGCTGCGCATGGCGGACGGCTGCGTGCTGCTGGTGGACAGCCTGGAAGGCCCCATGCCGCAGACCCGCTTCGTGCTGCAGAAGGCCCTCCAGATCGGCCTGAAGCCCATCGTGGTCGTGAACAAGTGCGATCGCCCCGACGCTCGCCCGCAGGAGGTCGTGAACGAGGTGTTCGACCTGCTGGTGGACCTGGGTGCCGACGAGCTGGCGCTCGACTTCCCCATCCTCTGGGCCAGCGGCCGTGATGGCTGGGCGGCCTTCGACATCAACGACCGGGGCAGGGGCGTGGAGGACCTGTTCCTGGCCATCATCGATCGCGTGCCGGCACCCACGAACGACGCCAGCGGTCCGCTGCAGTTCCTCGTGACCAACCTGGACTACTCGGGCTACGTGGGGCGCATCGGCATCGGTCGCGTGATGCGTGGCGTGATGAAGCCGGGCATGGCGGTCGGCATCTGCCGTGACGATGGCCGCGTGGACAGGGGCCGGATCACCAAGCTGAACCAGTTCAGCGGCCTCGGGCGATCGGAAGCCACCGAGGTGCGTGCGGGCGACCTCTGCACCGTCGAGGGACTTCCGGACGTGGCCATCGGCGACACGGTGGTGGACCCGGAGTCGCCGGAGCCGCTGACCCGCGTGCACGTGGACGAGCCGACGCTGCACATGGTGTTCCGGATCAACGACGGGCCCCTGGGTGGCAAGGAAGGCAAGTTCGTCACCAGCCGACAGATCAGCGAGCGACTCGATCGCGAATTGCGGGCCAACGTGGCGCTGAAGGTGCAGCCGGGCGATGGCGCGGATGAATTCAAGGTGAGCGGCCGAGGTCTGCTGCATCTTGGCGTGCTGCTGGAGACCATGCGGCGAGAGGGATTCGAGCTCACCGTGGGCAAGCCCGAGGTGATCGAGCGAGAGATCGACGGCGTGACCTGCGAACCGTGGGAGCGTCTCACCCTGGACGTGGAGAACTCGGGCATGGGCCCAGCGCTCGAGCTGCTGGGATCCCGCGGCGCCGAGATCGGCAAGGTGGATCCCCGCGGCAGCCGCATGCACATCGAGGCGGACATTCCGGCCCGCGGCCTGATCGGACTGCGCACTCGCCTGCTGAACGCCACGGGTGGCGAGGCGGTCATGCACCATGCCTTCGCGGCGTGGAGGCCGGTCAGCCCCAACGCGGTCAAGCCCCGGGCCAACGGCGTGATGATCGCCAACGAAGGGGGGCCAGCCACGGCCTATGCCCTCGAGACCCTGAGCGAGCGGGCCGTCATGTTCGTGCGGCCGGGCGACGTCTGCTACGAGGGCATGCTGGTGGGCGAGAACAGCCGGGACAACGACCTGGTGGTCAACAGCGTCCGGGTGAAGCCCTTCAGCAACGTGCGGGCGGCCAGCAAGGACGCCACCGTGGTCCTGAAGCAGCCCCGCATCATGAGCCTCGAGGCGGCCCTGGAGTACATTGAGGAGGACGAGCTGGTGGAGATCACGCCAACGGCCGTCCGCATGCGCAAGAAGCTGCTCAAGGAAGCCGATCGCCGACGCGAGGAACGCTCCGAACGGAGCCGTGCCGAGGCGATGGCTCGCGAAGCCTGATGGCCACGCTGGTGATGAAGTTCGGCGGCACCTCGGTGTCCGACCCGGACCGCATCCGGAGGGCCGCCCGTCGAGTGGCCGAGAGCAGGGCGGATGGTCACCGGGTGGCCGTGGTGGTCAGCGCCATGGGTCATGCCACCGACGAGCTCATCGAACTGGCGGGCCAGGTGTGCCGAACCCCGGGGCGTCGCGAGCTGGATGCCCTCATGAGCACCGGCGAGGCCGTGAGCGCTGCGCTGACGGCCATGGCGCTCGAGGATCAGGGGGTGCCCGCCCGAAGCCTGAACGCCTTCCAGTGCGGCATGCGCACGGATGCGGGCCATGGCAGGGCGAAGCTGCAGGGGATCGACGCCGACCTGCTGGGCCGGCTCATGGATGCCGGCTCCGTGCCGGTGGTGACCGGATTCCAGGGCGTCTCCGACGAGGGGCTCATCACCACGCTTGGCCGGGGTGGCAGCGACACCACCGCGGTGGCCGTGGCGTCGGCGCTGCGGGTGCAGGACACCGGGGGCTGCTGCGAGATCTACACCGACGTGGACGGCGTGCACACCGCCGACCCCCGTCTTGTGCCCGAGGCGCCCAAGTTGGGCGCGATCACGTACGAAGAGATGCTGGAACTGGCCGCCGTGGGCGCGGGCGTCATGCATGCCCGTGCCGTGGTGTTCGGCCAGCGTCACGGCGTTCCCATCCATGTCCGACACAGCCAGCGCCCCGAGCCTGGCACCATGATCCAACGGGAGACCCCTCGAATGGAATCGATCGCCGTCATCGGCTGCGCTCTCAAGCCCGATCTTGGACGCGTGCACCTGCAGGGCTTGCCCCGTTCCGCCGGGGTCCAGGGCCAGGTCTTCGCCGCCATCGCGGGCAAGGGCGTGCTGGTGGACGACATCATCCAGACGGAAGGTCCCCAGGGCGTGGATCTGGCCTTCACGGTGGAACACGCCGACCTGCCCGAGACCAAGGTCGCCGTCAGCGAGGTGCTGGATCGCCTGGGGGCGGGTCGCATCGACCTGGAGGTCGGTCTCTCCAAGGTCAGTGCCGTCGGCACGGGCATGCGAAGCCATGCCGGCGTGGCCAGCCGCATGTTCAAGGTGCTCGGCGACGCGGGCGTGCCCATCCGGAACATCTCCACCAGCGAGATCCGGATCAGCTGCCTGGTGCCCAAGGAGCATGGCGAACTCTCGCTCCGGCTGGTGCACGAGGCCTTCGGCCTGGAACTGGGCGAGCAGGTGACGCTGGCCCGGCAGCTGGGTTCGGCGTAGTCCTCCTGAGCGGCGTCCGCTTCGCTCCACGCCATGACCCGCACGCGGACGCCTCGGCGGCGTCCGCTTCGCCCCACGCCATGACCCGCACGCGGACGCCTCGGCTCCGCTTCGCATCCGCCTCGGCTTGGCGCTCGTCGCTACCGCTCGGTCACCCAATCCTGCGGAACGAGAGGGGCTCTCGCTTCGCTCCTCGCGACACCGCTTTGCGGGTCATGGCGTGGGGCGAGGCTCGGGGGTCGAGTGGCCCCTCTTCAGGGAACCGGTCCAAAGCGAGTGAGCAGGGCACCAATGTCGGCCGCGGTGATCAATCCATCGCCATCCAGATCCCCGAACGGGGCATCCGTGCGGTCGAAGAGCAGGAGCAGTTCCCCGATGTCGGCCGCGTCCACCTCGCCACTCAGGTCCAGATCGCCCAACGCCCGATCGCAGTGATCCGGGCGATCATTGCCATTGACATCGGTGGCCAGGCCCAGTCCGATCTGTCGCGCGTCGAGCATGCCGTCCCCATCGCAGTCACCCATGGGATCGGTCAGCGTCACGTAGTGCAACCGCATGGTCACGTCCGCGCGGCTGCAGCCTGTGCTGTCCACCGTGGCCGCGGGCTGCAACTCGACCAGCAGGCCACCATTCGCCACGGCGGCATTGAAAATCGCGGCCGGAACGATCACTGGAACGGTGACGGGGGCCTGCCAGGCGCAGGTGTTGAAGGTGCCGTCCATGATGCGGCCCATGGGCTGGCCGGCGATGCGCACCTCGAGATACTCGTCCGCCTGGTCGAAGTCGCCTCGCACCGTGATGGCCACCTGCACATCGCCATCCGAGGGGATGAGGCCCTCAAAACGGTGCGACAGAGTCACCGAGGGCATGGGGGCCCCAAGCGAGGGGGAAAGGAGATCGATCTCGGTCGCCCCCTGGCAACGGTCCGGAACGCCGCCTCCGTCAAGGTCGATCCGTGCGCCGGACCGGATCTCGAGCAGGTCATCCGTGCCGCTGCCATCGCAATCCCGCGAATTCCGCATGGCCATGGTGTAGAAGTAGCCGCCGGCGATCCGATCGAAGCGGCCGTTCGGAACGTTGCACTGGCCATCGGTGTTCTCGCCCCAGGCCATCACGCGGCCATCCGTTCGAAGCCCGATGGTGTGACGGTCGCCTGCGGCGACTGCACGGAAGCGGACATCGGAAGGGGCCGTGCATCGACCATCCAGGTTGTAGCCCCAGCCGTCGATCTGGCCATCGGCTCGCAGGCCAACCGCGTGCACACCACCGGCCGCGATGGCGACATAGGGGCCGACCTGGGGCTGGGTCTCGCCATAGGTCGTGTCTCCCCAGCCCATGGTGGAGCCATCGAGGCTCAATCCCACTCCATGAAGCGCTCCGCAGGCGACGCCCTTGAACAGGCCCGTGGGCGTGGCTTGCTGTCCATGGCTGTTGGATCCCCACGCCAGAATGCGGCCGTCCAGCGTCAGGCCCATGGAAAGTCGGTGGGCAGCGGCCATGAACTGAAACCGTTCGCCATCCGGCACCGAGGTCTGACCGTCGCCGCCATAGCCCCAGCCGATCACGGTGCCATCGGGCCGCATGCCCAGCGTGTGGTATCCGCCCGTGGCCACCTGGATGAACGGCCCCGCGGGTGCCAGCAGTTGACCGTTGCCGTTGTTGCCCCAGAGAAGCAGTTCGCCATCCGATCGCACGGCCGCTGAGTGACCCCAGCCCAGGATGCCTCCGGCAGCGATCCCGGTGAACGAGCCAGTCATCGTGGTGCACTGGCCGCTTGAGTTGGCACCCCAGCTCAGGATGATCTGATCTGCGGCGGGGACGGGCGAGGATGGCACCAGCAGCCCGACCAGCATGGCGCGAACGGCCCACGCGGGGCAGTGCCCAGGAAACCCGAGTGGCTTCGCCATGACGCAAGTCTGACACCGGATCCCGTGCCCGCAATGGAAACGGTTGAAATTGGGCAGGTTTGGCTTTCTCGGAGTGATTTAACAGAACACCCATTATGGGCGGATAGGGGTGTTCAAGGCAGCCGGCCAAGCCTTTTGCCCGGGCCCGCCGGGGTCCTTCATCGGCCCTGAGGCTGAGCGGAACCGGCCTGGGCCGGAGCCTTCGCATCCGGTGGCAACGGCATGGACGCGTCGTTGGGCTTGCCCTCGGTGGTCCAGGTTGGATTGCAGGCGCAAAGCGTGCCGACGATCACGGACAGTGGCAGCAGGGTGATGAAGCGTCGCATGGGTCTCCTTTCAACCTTCATCGAGGTCACGCTCCTCGAGCGGGCGGCTGATCTGGTACTGGCCGCCAAGCCAGCGGCCAAGATCGGCTGAGCGGCACCGGGGGCAACAGAAGGGCCAGAGTTCGGCGAAGGGTCCGACGGGGGTCTTGCATGACGGGCAGGGCCTGGGCGCCAGCCCCCCCGCCAATCGTTCGGCCAGCGTTCCACCGGCCACCTCGACGCGGATCTCGCGTTCGGTGTCGGCCACGGGCGTGATGAAGACGCGAATGGCGCGATCCGGCAGGGCTCCGACGGCCCTCGCGGGCCACTCGACCGCCGTCACGGCCCGCGGATCCGCAGGGTCATAGCCCGCATCACGAAGTTCCTCGGGCCCGTGCAGCCGGTAGGCGTCGATGTGCACCAGATCGGCAAGCGAGCCCTGATGTCGATGCATGAGGGTGAACGTCGGACTGCTGACCTGCGAGCCATCGCACCCAAGCCCCTCGGCCAGGCCCCGCACGAGACAGGTCTTGCCGGCCCCAAGGTCTCCGTGAAGCTCGATGCAGTCGCCCGGCTGCACTTCCTGCGCCAGGGCTCGCCCCACGCGTTCGGTGGCCTCGGGCCCGGGCGTGCGGATGACGAACACGCCGATCATGCCCCGTCCACCTGGCCATCGTTGAAGCGACCCAGGTGCTCCACGGCGATCTCGATGTCGTTGAGCATGCAGATCACGCGAGGCGCATCCGGCTTGGGCATGGCGCGCATCAGGCCGATGGCCCGCGTGGGTGTGCGGCCCCGGCCCACATGGCTCGGCACCGCTCGACCGCCTCCCACGGCCAGCAGGAGCTCGTAGTCCTCGCCATCCCCCATGGCGTTCCGCCAGCCACAGCCCGGGCTGCACGGCAGCGCCGCAGCATCGATCACGGCCTGAAGCCCGCTGGCCAACGCCATGCGCGCGGCGTCCTGGGCCAGTCCATCGGAGAGATCCATCATGGCGTGCAGGCTCTCGCCCAGCGTGGTCGCCAGCGCCTCCGCCTCGTCCACGCGCGGCTCGAAGTCCAGGTGGCGACCCGAGCCATCGGGCCGGAGGGAACCGCCCAGCAGGCCCGTGACGAACAGTCGATCATCCGCCTTCGCGGTGGACCGGAGCACGGGCGGACGCGTGGGCGAAAGCGGCTCGGCCAGCACCGTGACCGAGAGCGTGAGCGGACCCTGGCTCCGGTGCAGCGCGGTGTCGCCGCCCACCAGCGGCGCGTTGAACTGCTGGGCCGTGCGGCGCACCGCATCGACCAGCCGCTGGGCGAACGCGGGCGAGACGTCCATGGGCAGCACGCAGCTGGCCAGCGTGGCCACGGGCCGGCACGCCATGGCCGCCACGTCGCTGATGTTGCGCGTGACCGCCTTGCGGCCGATCGCCTCGGGCGCCGTGCCGGGAAGGAAATGCACTCCCTCGATCACCTGATCCACGCCCATGAGCAGCGCGTGTCCGTGGAAGTCCATCACCGCCAGGTCGTCGCCGGGCCCCTGAAGCACATGCGGCCCCAACGCGCTCGCGTGGGATCGGATGAAGGCGTGGAAGTCGTCCTCGCGGAAACGTTCAGGCATGGGTGCTGGTCGGCGAGCGCATCGGGCCTTCGCCACCGCCCACCATCATGGCACGGATCAGGGCGGCATGCCGGAGCGTGGCCCCCTGCCTGGACTCGATGACCGCCCTGCCCGCCCGGGCCATCTCCCGCCGACGATCCACGTCGTGCAGCAGCCCGGCCAGATCACGGCCCAGCTCGTAGGGGCTGGTCACGGCCAGGCCTCCGGCCTGCACGAGGGCATCCGCCATGTCGGCGAAGTCCCCGTACCGCGGGCCGATCAGCGTGGCCTTGCCCAGGGCCACGGGCTCCATCATGTCGCTGCCGTGCAGGTTGCCGAAGCTGCGACCGACCACGACCACGGTGGCCAGCGCATAGGCCTTGCGAAGTTCGCCGATGGTGTCGAGGAGGAATCGGTTCGCCCCCAGCTGCGGAGTGCCTGCGGTGCGACGCACGCAGCCCGGCAGGGCCAGGGCCGCCGCGTCGAACCACTCGGGCTTGCGTGGGGCGCACAGCAACTGCACGCCTTCCGGGACCGCCGCATGAAGCAGCGCTTCCTCCCCGGGCGCGGTGCTGCCCGCCACCACCAGCGGGCGGGAGGGATCGATGCCCAAGTCGCGGGCCAGTCGCTCCGCACCCTCCACGTGGTCCGCCATGGCTGCCGTGTCCCATTTCATGGTGCCGGTCACTCTGACGCGATCGGCGGGCACGCCCATGTGCACGAAGCGGTCCGCGTAGTCCTGGGTCTGCGCTGCCACGAAGGCCAGGCGACGGAACATGCCGGAGACGACGGGGCGGGCCAGCCGGTAGCGGGAGAAGCTGCGGGCGCTGAGCCGGCCATTCACCACGCCCACGGGAATGCCGCGCCGGCCGCAGGCGTGCAGGAAATTGGGCCACACCTCCAGTTCCATGAGCGTCACCAGCGTGGGCTGCACGCGATCCAGGAACCGTTCCACGGCGAAACCGGCATCGAAGGGATAGCGGACCACCGGCAGCCGCTGCCCGAAGAGCTGCATGGCCCTCGCGAATCCGGTGTCGGTGGTCACGCTGAGGACCACGTCCCCCTCGGCGGCGAGACGCTCGACCAGGCCCCGAGCGGCGTTCACCTCCCCCACGCTCACCGCGTGCACCAGCACCCTGCCCTGCGGGCCCGAGGACCGAAGGGCGCTCCCCTGCCCCAATCGCGCCGACCAGTCCGTGCGATGCTTGCCGGTGCGGAGCATGCGCCACGCCCAGTACGGGCTGGCCGCGGTCATGCCCAGCAGGTAGGCGGCGTCAATCAGCGCGGTCATGCGGGGGAGGATCGTTTCGGCGCGCCAGCGTGGATCCCGTTGACTTCACTCGTTCACGCGTGAGAAGTAGACGATCCGGGGTTCGTCCGTGGGTCGGTTGACGTTGCTGCGATCGACGCACATGACGTAGCGTGCGTCCTCGAGGATGCTGTCCGGATCCACGCCGTTCCACTTGCCGGTCAGGGCATCCTGCCGGATGGTGCGCACACGGAAGTAGACGGTGAAGACGTCGCTGCGCGTGCTGACGAGGTTGCTGATGCCCTTGAAGAGCAGGTTGCGCTCCTCGCCATCCCCCGCGATGCCATCGGGCACCAGGGTCCATGCGTCATCGATGGACATCTTGCCCGACGGGATGTCGAAGAAGTCGAAGGAGCGGAAGCCCTGACGATCCGTGGCCAGACGCGCGTCCAGCGGTTCGTCGGGATTGTCCTTGAAGTCGGCGAACCACCCCTGCCCAAGGCCATCGCCGTTGCTCCCGGGCGCCCACGAGGACCGGTACGGATCCTGCCCAGCCAGATGGATGCTCCAGCCCTGGTCGTACTGCCAATCCGGGAAGCTGGTCGACACGCCCAGCTTGGCCACGTAGCCGGGCGGAGCACTGAACGCACTGGACCCCAGGGAATTGCCCACGATGGTCCGGGACAGGAGCGTCAACTCACCGATGGAGCCGAAGCCCATGGCGGCGCGCATGCCACGATGGAAGGGCACCGGCACATCGGCATTCCGGTTCGAGCCCGCGATGCTGCCGGAGGTGGCGAATGCAACGCCGTTGGCAGGCCTCACGAATGACCACGCCGTGTTCAGGCGTGCCGCCGTGGCCGACACGCCTGTCAACCCGGCGGGAGCCGCCTCGCCGCGGTCCGAGTAGGTGGGCAAGGTGGGCGAGAGATTGTCTCGCGGACGGAGCGGATCGGAGGCGTTGGGCACCCATGAGGTGGCACCGTTGGCCAGTGACGTGGCACTGCCCGCGTTGCCGATCAGCCAGCTCGGGTTCAGTCGGTCTCGATAGATCTCGATGGCGTCCGGCACCAGCGACGCGGGATTCCGAGCCTTGCCCGCCGGCGGCGCGAATCCAGGGTTGAAGCGACGATCGCCACCCACCATGCCGGCACCGGCATAGGGAGAACCCACGGTGTAGCCACCACTGTTCTTGGTCCGCCCCGTGTCGTCGTAGACCATCTGGGTCATGTGAGGCAGTGTTCGCAGGACCTCGACTGGAGCGGTGTTGATGTTGAGAAGCCCCTTGACCGGCCGACCTCGGAAGCCTCCGGAAAGCGTGGGGCTGCCATCGAATTCCCACTGCGCCAGCGAGGTTCGGGTGACCACATCGTTGTTGGGGTTCGTGTCCCCATCCGGCCGCAGATAGGCCCCCACGGGGAGCAGAGCGCCCACCGGACGCTCGACCCGGGTGGTTCCCGTGCCGCCGCCCTGATCCCGAATGGAGTAACTGCTGCGGTCCTGTCGGGTGTCCCACCAGCCTGAGCCGAGCGCCCCGCCACCCGTCTCGAACACCTTGGCGCCCGATGAGGCGGTCCAAGGCGCATTCACGGCTGTCGCACCTGCCTGTGCGTCGCTCCAGTCATATCGCAGCGACGCCCCAGACCCATCCAGCGTGAATGCATCGAAGACGCGGGCGCCCCAGGGAATGCCCGGGCCATAGGGCGTCGAAAGTGCCGGATCGCCGGCGAACTGCCAGACGTCCGCTCCCGCGAAAGCGAGATTGGGCGGATCCACGTGAAGACGATTGGTGTCATCACCCTCGCCCACCGGGAAGCCGGGCACCCGGCCGGTCATGATCTCCGCGAACGTCGCCCGGCACTGCGGATAGAGGCGGGTTGGCACGCTTGGATCGGGACTGGACGGATTGTCCGCGGCGACGGTGGCGGATCGGAGCTTGCCCGGCGTATCCATGGCGCCAAACGCACTGCCAATGCGGTACGCGGGCCCCCATGCGAACACGTCAAGGATCTCGCCCAGCTGCTCGAAGTCGTCGTTCTTCCAGAGCATCTGCATGGCATTGACGTCGGGGAACCTCGCCAGCGTGTTCCACAGGCCCTGCATCGTCCATCGCTGCCGGGTCGCATCCGGACGACCCGTCTCCACCTGAAGCCGGAGCAGCGCTCCATCGTGATCCACCAGGCGGGCACCCTTGTCACCGTGGTACACCCGTGCGAAGGCGGCGTTCAGGGTTGCATCACCTCCCGCGACCCACGCAGCGCGGGCGTAGGACGTGTTGACGGCTGCCGTTGGATTCGCGTCAGGCGCCTGCCGGCTGTCGCCGTAGTAGGCGATCGCGAGCCCGTTGGTCTCGACGATCGTGAGGTTCTGGGTCGCACCGGTGATGTTCGCAGTGAGCGACGCGACGGCCGTGTTGGCGAAGGAGTCGTTGGTCAATCAGGGGATAACTACGTGGCGAAACACGTGGGGAGACAGGGACTCCATCAAACTCATCCGGCGCTGGCGAGAGGAAAAGGGTCCGTTTGAGATGGCGATAGGCGCCAACTCACTGGAACCATTTACGAAGCGGGACCAGAAGGTCTTTGATGCCCTCGTCGCGGGCGCCTACCAGCACACGCAG
>RFOC01000330.1 GCA_009926815.1 Planctomycetota bacterium | reverse complement strand
CATCGACGGATGGAACGGCCTTCGACCTTGGGGACTTCTTCGCCTTGCGCCCCACGCGGGCGGACGAGGCGGACTTCGTGCCCACGGATGAGGCGACACGCGAGTGCCTGGCCGATCCCTCGGGGGACCGAAGCGCGACTCGACGGCTCAGGGCTGCGGAGATCGCGGTGATGAGCGCTGGCCCTGATCGTCGTCTCGACCTCTCTCGCCGCGTGGCCGCTTCGGGCCCGAATGGTGGCGTCAACGTGAATGAGGACAATCTGGTGGAGACGGGCCCATGACGTTCCGGCGGGCCTTCACGCTGGTTGAATTGCTGGTGGCGATCGGCGTGATCGCCATCCTGGCGTCTCTCGTGATCGCCGTGGGTGGTGGCGTGCTGGCCCGTGGCGAGCGCACGCAGGTGGAGAGCGTGTTCCAGGCGATCGATGTGGCCGTGACCGCGCTCGAGGAGAGTCGCAGCCAGCCGCTGGTGTTCAATCGGCGTCGCAGCACCACGGACACCTCGCAGCAGGACAACGCACGCTTCTCCGACATCGATGAGTTGACCAACACCGGCGCCTACATCATGCCCCGGCTGCTGGGCATCCTGGCCGGGAATCCCTATGCGTGGAGCGCGTTGTCCGGCATTTCCCCCGACCTGCTCAAGCGCGAGCAGAAGACCTGGCCCGATGGCGTGCAGACCTCGTGGAACCTCCGGGATCCGTGGGGCGAGCAGATCGTGGTCATGCCCCCCGGGCGGCCCGCCACCCGGGCGGAGATCCGGAAGGCCCGCGAGGAGCTGAAGGCCGGCCGCCCCACCTCGGGGGCCGATCCCCTGGGTTTCGGCATCGATCTCGCGGACGCGACGGTCCGGACGGCCGACGAGGGGATGTACATGAAGGCGGCGTGCGTGGGGCGACGATGGCTGTTCCTCTCGAAGGGGCCTGATCGCAACATGGGCCAGGCGTTTGGCCAGGGAACCGCGGACGCGAATGGGATCCAGCCCTGGGATGACAACGTGCTGAGCTATGAGCCCGGGAGACTGAATCCATGATTCGGCGATGCCGTGTCATGGCGGGTTTCACCCTGGTGGAGTCGTGCTGGCGTCGCTGGTGATCGCCGTCGGCACGGGCGTGCTGGCCCGGGGCGAACGCACGCAGATGGAATCGGCGTACCAGTCGCTTGATCAGGCGGTGCTGGCGTTCGAGGAATCGCGCGGGCAGCCCCTGGTGTTCAACCGTCGCCGAAGCATGACGGACAGTTCGCAGCAGGATGGCGTCGCCTTCAGCGATCTGGACGAGTTGCCCCCCAACTTCGTCAACGAGGCCTACATCATGCCCCGACTGCTGGCGCTCCTTGCCGCGAATGGCGCCGCCTGGGGCAGCCTGTCCTCGATCCATCCGGACCTGCTCCGGCGTGAGGAGAAGGTGTGGCCGGATGGTCGGCGCACCCTCTGGAATCTTCGGGATCCATGGGGGCAGCAGATCGCCGTCGTTCCACCTGGTCGCGGGGCTTCCCGCTCCGAGGTGCGTCGAGCGCGAGAGGCGGTGAAGGGGGGTGGCCGGACATCCGAGGCGGATCCACTGCGTCTGGGCATCGATCTCGTTGATGCCACCGTTCGCACCATGGATGAGGTGTCGATGGGCGTCAGTTGCACGGGGCGGCGCTGGCTCTTCATCTCCACGGGCCCGGATCGGACATCGGGCAGGATGGGCACCTCCGGG
>RFOC01000329.1 GCA_009926815.1 Planctomycetota bacterium | reverse complement strand
CCCGCCATGCGCACCCTCCCGCATCTCCTCCGCACCCCGCTTCTGGCGGCGCTCGTCGTCGCGCTGCTGGTGGGCTTCGCCGGCGCCCAGCAGCCGCGCGGCAACGCGCCGCGGTCGTCGCCGCGACAGGCGCCCAAGGCGGGGGGTGAGACGAACCCGAACTCCAAGTCGGGCAGGGCGCAGCCGAAGCCGAAGGCCTCGCGACCGGCGCCTGCGGCGGAGGAGTCGTCCGACGAGGAGCAGCCGCTCGGGCCGCTGGAAGGGGTGGAGGCCGACGCCCAGTCGTGCCGCACCGCCGCGGAGGCGGTGCAGGTCTACCGCATCTTCCTCGCCACGCCCAAGCTCCCCGCCGACGTGCGCAAGGCGGCCGAGAAGCGCCTCGCGGAATGGGTGGCGATGGAGAAGCAGGAGATGCGCCGCCTGGGGAAGAAGTGGATCACCCAGCAGGAGTACGAGGCGACGACCAAGAAGGTCGAGAACATGATCGCGCACAGCTTCGAGTTGCTGAAGCTCCACAACTACAAGATGGCCGAGAAGGAACTCATCGCCGCCAGCCGGCTCAATCCGGAGAGCGGGAAGGCGGAATTCGTGATGGGGTTCGTGTGGTCCCTCGTCGCCGACAACGACGCCAAGGCGGCGGTGCACTTCGCCGAGGCGGTGAAGCGCGAGCCGAACAACGCCTACGCCTACAACAACCTCGGCTACATCTACGCCGAACAGGGACGCTTCGACGCTGCCATCACGATGCTCGAAAGGGCCGTCGCCATCAAGTCGGACTACGGTCAGGCTTACTACAACCTCGGCCTCGTGCACTCGCGCCGCAACCATCTCGAGCAGGCCATTCACGCCTACCGCACGGCGCTGCGCATCGACCCGCAAGACGTTTACGCCCACAACAACCTCGGACTGCTTCTGGTGCGCGCGGGTCGCCTCGAAGAAGCAATGCACGAGTTTCGTGCCGCGCTCGAGGTCGACGCAAACGACCTGTACGCCCATAACAACCTCGGAAAGGTGTACGAGCGCACGCAGCGGCTCGACGAGGCGCGTGCCGAGTTCGAGTGGGCCCTGCTCATCGACCCGCGCGACGCCTATGCACGCAACAACCTCGGGCGCGTGCTGGCCAAGCTCGAGCGCTTTGACGAGGCCATCACGCAGTTCAACCTGGTGCTCGCCCACACGCCGGACGACGCGGTCGCTTTTCACAACCTGGGGCAGGTGTATGCGCAGAAGAACGCCTGGCAGGCGGCTGTCGAGCACTACAAGAAGGCGCTTGCGCTCAGCCCGCGCGACGCCTATGCGCGCAACAACCTCGGACGGGCCTTCCTGGCCCTTGGACGGCTCGTGGAGGCCGACACCGAGTTCCGCGCGTCCCTCCACCTCAACCCTCGCCGCTCTTCTGCTTGCCCTGCCCGCGTTCGCGGACACCGATGGCGGCATTGCCGCGTTGCGGGCCCGGCTGGGGGATGCCGCGCCCACGGGCGCAGGCATTCAGGTGGTGCAGGTGGAGGCGCCCGAGTCCACCGATGCCTACGCGCCCGACACCACCGACCCGGAATTCGCGGGCAAGAGCATCACCAAGGTCAACACGCCGGCGCTCAACAGCTGGCATGCGACCAACGTGGGTCGCTGGCTCTATGGCAGCTCGTCGGCCATGGCCACGGGCATCTCCAGCGGATGGGCGTACAACGTCAACAGCTGGATCAAC